>JAYVKQ010000129.1:0-4559 GCA_043768285.1 Saprospiraceae bacterium
TCAAATCAGTTCTATCAAAGTAAAGAATGGATATAAAGTAACACTTTACAAAAATGGACCAAATGCCGACCCTAAACTTGTTTTAACAGCTGATAAGCCTTCCTTATCTGGAGTGAGCTTCAATAATGAAACATCAAATATTCTTATTGAAAAAGTAAAATAAATAGGAGACACAGAAGTGGTACACATCAAAAAATCAAAATAACAAACAAGCGGGGCGGTCATTGGAATATTCTTTTTCATAAAGGCTGCCTCGCTTCTTTTTGATACCCCTCAGTATTATCCATCATTTTTTTAACAACTTTCATTATGAAAAAGAACAATCCATCTTTTAGTTTAGCTTATCGCTTTTTACGAAAAGCAGACACTGATATGCCCTGCGAGGACTCTTATCCTTCATGTTTTTACCCTGTGTAATACCCTTAGGGGAAGAGCCCCCACAGTATTTACAACTATTGCTTGTTATGAAACCCTTTTATAAAAAAACAAATTCTTAAATTATGAAAAAAATACTACACTTCCCTCTCTTTTATCCTTTTGGGTGCATTGGACTTTTTTTAAGTCTTCTTTTTACTCAAAACCTCGTGGCGCAAACCACTTATTGCCCTTCTCGCGGCACATCACCGTGGGAACAATGGCTTGAACGGGTGAGCCTTGCAAATGCCAACGGCAGCACCACTTTCCCGACCACCCTCAAAGAAGGCTACGGCGATTTTACGAGCCAAATGCCCGCTAATATTCTGCGTGGCGCGACAAATCTTATTACTATTAGCCCGCAATCAAGTTGGCTTGGTGACCCACGCAATGGCAATTTGTTTTGGCGGACTTGGATTGACCTCAACGGCGATGGCGATTTTCTGGATGCCGACGAGCAAGTCATTAGCCGACAAGTGGTGCATACCAACAGTCTATTTTTAGGTAATGAACAAGGCTTTACTATACCCGCAACTACCCGTTTGGGTACTACTCGGATGCGGATTGCGATGAAATTTGGTTCTTTTCCATTGCCTTGCGAGGTGTTTGAAAGAGGCGAAGTAGAGGATTACACCGTCCAAATTACTGAGGGGGTACAAGGACAAGCGGATAATAGCAATTTGCGCGTGACAAATGTGGTGGGGGACAACCGCGTTGAACCCAATGGACAGCTTTCGGTAAGTGTAACCGTTAAGAATTTTGCGGCTTTGCCTTCTCGACCAGATTCTGTTTTTATCTCAAAATGGCGTTTTACAGGCGGACGTGGGTATTTGCCCGAAAATTATGCGGCTAATAAAGTAACCATTCCTGCACTTCAAGCCAACCAATCCGTCACGATTCCAGCTGTTTTTACGATGCCCACTATTTTGTCATCAGATGTACTGGCAAATGTGGATTCCACGTATCAAGATTTTTTAGAACCCTATTTTATGGCACAAACGGTGGCTGCGCTCAATAGTTCATTTCCACCAATTCAAGCAGATTCAGTGCGTTCTTTGGCTTATTTTTTTCCCGTTGTGCCGCGCTCGTCGGCGGATTTAGCCTTGACAGGTACACAATTGACAACGCATTGGGACTCTCTCAATCCCACTGTTGACCTGCGTTTGCGGCTCACGAACAATGGGCCAAGTACCGCTAAAAACATAGCCACTGAATTGAGTCGCGCTTTTACAACGGGTAATTACAACCAATTTCCTATTCTCATTGATTTTGTGCATATAAACGGTGCAGGTATTGTTGAAAATAAATTTACGCAAACAGGCGGACGGGATGAAATCGGCTACCGTATTTGGCTCTGGCATATCAGCGAATTAGCCCCTGGTGCAAGCGTTGAAGCCACATTTAGAGGGCGTGTTTTGACAGAGTTTAATGCTCCTCAAACGGTCAGTTTTTTTTATAAAAACTTTGATGTAAAACACCATATCCGTTATGCCGATGTGCAAAACAGCAATAAATCGAATGATACATTGACTTATACCTACCGATTTGGTCGGAACGATGTGCCTAAAATCGCTTTAAGTATTGCGGCAACCCCCTCAGTATTTCAGCCTTTTCAGACCACTGTGTTGCGCATTTCTGCCAAAAACAATGCGACTACTGCCTTTTCTAATATAAAAATTGAATTACCTTTCCCGAGTCTGACGGTTAATGGCGGTACAGCTACCCCCTCAGTCGGTGTTTGGAATGAATGGTGTGCAGGAAACATAAGATGTTTTGAATGGCAAATACCAACTTTGGCAGCTAATGCCACCGCGACGCTCGATGTGCCTATTTTTATCCTCAATGCCACGTCTCCGATTGTCGCCACAACGCGCCTTTTGAGTTCAACGCCCACCGATGCTGCCAATAATACGACTTCGATAACACTTAGACCTTTCAATATAAACCTTAACCCTGCACAATTGAATCGCCCTAACCATGTACAAAGTATCTTGAAGTTCACAGTGTACCCCTCAGTAACAAGCGGCATTTTGACAATCGGAACCACTGAAATCGCAGACTATCAAATCTTTAATCTTCTCGGACAACAAGTGATGAACGGCAATACTGGGCAACGGATTGACGTGTCGGCATTGCTAAAAGGGACTTATATCGTGAAAGTTGGTTTGGAACAAGCGAAGTTTGTGAAGCAATAAGTACGCATTAAAAAAAACAAAATAACCAAAAAGCAGGGCTGTCTTGTTAAATTCTTTTTAACGTTTTGAGACAGTCTCATTCTTTTAACGCTCTTTTTAATAACGTCTAAAAAAGAATCTGTTAAGATTGTTTTTTTTCTATTTTAACAAAATACATGCATTATTCAAAAAAATCAACATGAAATTTACTAACTTCCCAATGAAAAAACGTCTATCACTTGCCTTTGTCTGCTTAATTTGTTCATTGCTTCTTGGACAAGCACAAACGAATAACCCCATTTGTGAAGAAGGCGACTGTCCTCCTGCTATTTTTGCCATCCAATTGAACGAACCACTGAAGCCTACCCCCCTCAGTGAATTTAGTAGCCAAAGAACCGAGCAATTTAAAAAGGCTTATCTGTCATTTCAACAAATCAAAAACAGCTACACGGGTAACGAGGGTTGGCAGGACAAATATGAGGACTCTCAACTCGGTGGTAAAAGTTGTCTTCGGCATTATCAATTAGAGGCACAATTTGCTTATGAATATATCCAAAATCCTGATTTTAAGAAGTTTGTAGATGGTCAAAAATCCGATGCTAACAAAAACTATGTAAAAGGTGGATTTGACAATAGTAGAAAGGGTATGAACCTCTCAACGCGTATGGGCTCAAGTTGCCCAGAAGAACTCAAAGAATTGAGCAATAAGAAAGGTCCCTCCATGAATGATTTACCATCAACATATCAACAATTAGGGAAAGAATTGGGTTATTTTGACGAAAAAGGCAAGCTATTGAAGCCTTTAGACACACCACAGCCTGCATCAAAAGATGAAGACCTATCCAAATTGAGTGCGAGAAAGCAAATCACCGCATTGAAAGAACGTGTACAACAATTACCTGTCGGGCAGGTAACGAAGGATAAAATAAGCGGCGTAAAAAATGCTTTGGGTGCCGCTCGTCCGAAACTCGGATTGCTCAAAGGGGCAATGGGCTTACTCGGTTCTCGATTAGCAACTTTTTTACCAGGTCCCTTTGGATTATTATCCAAAATTAAAACGGTCAATGATATTCTTGGTGTCCTGAAAGGCATCAAAATCAAACTGCCATTCAAAGGCTTATTTGACAAAATCGGTAATTTGTTCAAGCGTGGGGAAGACCACGGTAAGCATGTTGAAGATGTCGTCAATAAGTCTCAAAAACTAAAGGACAAATTTGATGATTTGACAAAAAAAGGAGATGAGCTTAAAGATAAAATTGATGAGCGCGTGGCGGCTATTGATAAATTGCAAAACAAATTGGAAGAGTTGGCAAAAAAGAAAGAGGAACTTCAAGCCAAACTGGAAGATAGACCCAGAAAGATTTTGGAGGAATTAAGAAAACAATCATCCGACCTCGTAAAGGAGGCGGACGATTTGACAGGTGAAGTAGAGAAAGAAAACCAAATGAAAGATAAATTATTGGAACAATTAGACGAACAAACCAAAGCTAAAGATGAGGTGGTTGAACAACTCTCCCAATTGGAGAAAGAAACAGAAGATTTGACCAAAACCCAAGCGAAACTGGAAAAAGAAACCAAAGATGTAGAAACGGAAGCAGAGGAAGCAAAAAAACAAGAACAAAAAGCGGATGAACTAAATGAAAATTTGGACAATCTGAAACCTGAAAAAGAATTGGAAACAGAAATAGTCCATTGCGAGAACGAACTGAAAAAGATACTGCTGAAAATAACGGGTTTGGAAAAAACACAAGACAAGGTCAAACAGAAACTTGAAGGGCTATTGTCTTTGCCAGGCAAACTGATGGGCAAATTGTCAGACCTAAAACTGTTTCACAACAAATTAAAACTGCCACAGAATGGCATTCCTTTAGTGGACAAAACATTGGCAAAAGTGGATGGGCTTATGGAAAAAGCAACTGCAATAGGTTCTTTCGTTGAAATGTTAACGGGTAAAAAAACTAAGGTGCAGAC
>JAYVKQ010000130.1:0-5478 GCA_043768285.1 Saprospiraceae bacterium
AACCGTGAAAACTGAAATCAGTGAAAACTGGAAAACTGAAAAACTTAACATATTCTGTCATTGCGAGCGCAGCGAAGCAATCTGTTACACTATTCGATAATCTAAACGTTTGTATATTTCGAGTATTGGGACAGATTGCTTCGTCGTCCCTCCTCGCAATGACAAATAATCAACTATCGTACCCCTCAGTATTTTAAGCTAACCCCATCTCTTTTTTCGCCAATTCCAAAAAATATTCCTTCATTGAAATACCTTTTTGAAAGGTTTGTGTCCGAATTTGGGCGTGCAAAGATAATGGAATATCCAATGTAACGCGCAAAGTGCGCTCGTCTGTTTTCATAGGTTTCACGATTTTAGGCGCGGCGTGAATGACACTGACGGCTTTATCCACTTTCATCTTTGCCGTTTTTTCAACCTTTTCTACTTTTGGTGCAATAAAGACGGGCGCAACGGCAACGGGTTCGGCTTCTACTTTCTTGACGGGTATTTTCGCCCCCAAAGTTAATTTGCTATAATCTGTTTTTTTATCTTTTGACATGATTTATATTTTATTTGTATTAAAACTGCAAAACTGCAAACAGTATAAACTGCAAAAATGACTATCCAACCAACTCATGTTTTTGTGCAATAGCAATCAATTCTTGCGTCAATTTCACCATTTCTTCTTTGGCTTTGTCATCGTTGCCTTCATACACGCCCCTACCCTCGATGCCCGTTTTGACATATGACACCCGCTTATTCAAGGTCGTATTGAGGATATTGATACCAAATTGCGTCAAGAGGTTTTTCATATCTTGATGCACATTGAGATTTTCAGAAAATTGATTGAGTAGAAAATAGGCGGGAATATCGTCTCGAAACTCTTTCGCCTGTTCGTAGCGTTCAAAAAATTGGTTCATCGCTCTGAAATCGTGACCGCTGGGTAATATCGGTATCACCAAAATATCGCTTGCCAATATGATACGGGTCGTCATTTCGGATAACGAGGGCGTGCCGTCAATAATAACGACTTCGTTGTCCTTAGCCAATTTATCCACCGTTTTGGTCAATGCTTTGCTGTCAATCGCGCCAACGACCAATACGCTGGGCAAATCTTCATCGCGTACACCCGACCATGCGAGCGAGTTTTGGTTTGTGTCGGTGTCCACGATGCAGACTTTGTAGCCCATATGGGCGAAACAAACCGCTAAATTTTGGGCGACAGTGGTCTTCCCTACCCCACCCTTTAAGTTTGAAATTCCTATTTTCATCGTTTAAAAGTTTTTAGTCTCTGATATTTGGGCAACCAAAATATGCTTAACCGCTTGATTACCATTTGATGGCACAAGATAAAAAGATTTAATGAGACTGCAAAACTGAAAGAAGGAAAAAAGTAAAAACTTTTAAACTGCAAAACGGGCAAACTGAAAAACTGCAAAAATTATTTTTTATTGATTTTGATAACGACACAATAAAGTAGTAAAATGTGTAGGATTCATATAGAAATCGAACAACCTTTTAATGTCGGTATCAAATTCAAAAAAGCAAATGTAGCGTCGAATTTATTCGATGCCTTCTTGGTCGTCGATAAATTCGACACTACATTTGCTTTTCAAGCGAGTAGAATTATTTCTAAACCTGCCTATTGTTCAATAAGCCTTAATATTTTAGTAATGCCCTGTTTTTTGAATTAAAATTTGGATGCTTATGTTTGGCTTGATATGGGCTTAGAAATGAAATATGGCTACCCCCTCCCCCTCAGTACCCTATTCAAAAAGTTCATTGAAATTATTCCGTAGAGTCGTTGCACTGCAACGTCTTGTTGGTGTGAAGTAGATGACGCAAAGTAATAAGTTGCACTGCAACGTTTTTTTGGTGCGAAGTAGATGACGCAAAGTAATAAGTTGCACTGCAACGTCTTTTTGGTGTGAAGTAGATGACGCAAAGTAATAAGTTGCAGTGCAACGTCTTTTTGGTGTGAAGTAGATGACGCAAACTAAGACGTTGCAGTGCAACGTCTCTACGGAATAATTTCAATAAACTTTTTTGAGCGGAGTAATATACCTCCCCCCTCAGTATTTCGAGAATATTTTCAGTATCTCCGTTTTTCAGTTTGTACTGATTGCAGTTTTGCAGTTTAAATTGAATTAGGATAATGAGTAGGATGATAAGGATATGCCCCTTCAGTATTTTTGGACATCTTTTCAGTTTTTGCGTTTTTCAGTTTTTGCTGATTGCAGTTTTGCAGTCTTTTTTTCTTAAAATGACATAGTGATATGCCTTTATTACACTCAATTCAGCCCAATTCAGACTATTTATCCAAAAAATAGAAATTTAATTTTGTAATTATTTGGCAGTTCAAAATTATAATCTAATTTTAGTCCGAAATTTAAGTGTCATTTTAACAAATAAAAAATTAACCAATTTTTATGATGAGAAATCTATTAAGCTTATCGGCGGTGCTATGCCTATTCGCCTTTGCTGCGTGCAAAGAAAGCCCACAAACCAAAGTCAATGAAGTTGCCGACAAGGCTAAAGAAGCGGTGGCAACCACAGCTCCACAAAATATTTTGACCGATGCAGAATTGAAAGAAGGCTACAAATTGCTGTTTGACGGTAAGTCATTTAGTGGTTGGCATAATTTCAAACTAACAACTATTGGCAAAGATTGGATTGTGGATGCTGACGAACAAGCCATTACGCTCAATGTTCAGAAAAAAGCAGACGGTCATTGGCAAGCCGAAGATGGCGGCGATATTGTATCTGCCGACGCTTATGAAAACTACGAATTGGCGTTGGAATGGAAAATTGATACGTGCGGCAATTCTGGTATCATTTACAACGTGGTCGAAAATGCCGATACGTCCATTAAATATGTGTGGCATACGGGTCCCGAAATGCAGGTGTTGGACAACGCTTGCCACCCCGATGCGAAAATCATAACCCATAGGGCAGGGGACTTGTACGATTTAATCACAGTGTCGAAGGAAACGGTGACACCCGCTTTGCAATGGAACAAAGTTAAGTTGGTGCAAAATAAAGGCAAAGTCGAGCATTGGCTCAATGGCGAAAAAGTCGTTGAATACGATATGAACAAACCCGAATGGAAGGCGATGATCGCCAAAAGTAAATTTGCTAAAATGCCTTTGTTTGGCAAATCTATGAAAGGGCATATCGCTTTGCAAGATCATGGCAATAAGGTGTGGTATCGCAATATTAAGATAAAAACCTTGTAGATTAATGAATAATGATTATTGATTTATTATTTATGAAGTCATAATTGAAACGCGATTTTTCAATTCAAAATGAATTAAATACTATGAAAAATACACATTTTAATAAGATGGATTTGGAAGATAGATTAATTGATTTTGCGGTTCGCTGTATTAAAATAGCTGAAGAGCTACCAAATACAGTTGCAGGTAAACATTTGAATGGACAACTTACAAGGTCGGGAACTGCTCCTGCATTAAACTATGCAGAGGCACAAGCCGCTGAGTCAAGACAAGATTTTGTTCATAAAATGAAAATATGTTTGAAAGAATTGCGTGAAACTATGGTTTGCATAAAGATGATTAAGAAATTAGAGTATTTTAAATCAGAAAGGCTTGACCCTATGCTACAAGAAAATAATGAACTAATTTCTATTTTTGTAAAAAGTATCGAGACCGCGAAGATAAATATAGAAAATGAAAGGCGGTTAAAGATTACACCCGTAGTAAATGGAAAAACTTCATAGTTCATTATTTATCTTTCGTTTATTTCATAAATCGTAAATCAATAATCATTATTCTATATTTCCCAGTTTTGCAGTCTATAAATCATTTATTTCACAATCAAAGAAAAATCACTTATTATGGATCAAACTTTAAACAAAAATCGTCTCTTTTTGGGCAGTTGTTTTGCACTTATCACAACCGCTTTTTCATTCAGTATTCGCGCGGGTATATTGCCTCAATTGGCGCAAGATTTTAGCTTATCTGCCGAGCAATTGGGCTTTATCAACTCTATGTGGTTTCTGGGTTTTCCGATTTCGATGATTATCGGCGGGCTTGTGTATCATACCGTTGGTCCTAAGACAATTATGCAGGTGGCTTTTGTCTGTCATGCGTTGGGTATTTTCTTGACATTATATCCTCAACTATTGGGCGGCTATACGGGTCTTTTGGTTTCTACCTTTTTGATAGGTATAGGCAACGGCTGTACAGAAGCAGCGTGTAATCCAATGATTGCGGATGCCTACGAAGGTTCAGAAATGAGTAAAATGTTGAACCGCTTTCATATGTGGTTTCCAGGGGGTATTGTGATAGGGAGTTTAATATCTAAATTTATGACCGATGCCAATCTGGGTTGGCAAGCGCAAATTTGGTTTATTATTGTGCCTACTATAATATATGCGTACTTGTTTTGGGGGCAAACGTTCCCCAAGGCGAAAACTGCGGGTGTTACCTCAATTGGTGAAAACCTCAAAGCGATGGCAACGCCTTTATTTTTATTCATGTTTGCGTGTATGGCATTGACGGCTATCACGGAGTTTGGTCCTCAACAATGGACGGGCTTGATTATGAGTAAATCAGGTGCCAGTCCTATGATTATTTTGGCATTAGTGACGGGCGTTATGGCGGTTGCACGCTATTTTGCAGGTCCAATTGTCCATAAGTTCGACCAAACGGGTGTTTTATTAGGGTCAGCCATTTTAGCCACAATTGGTATTTATTTGTTCAGCACTTCTACGGGCGGTATGGCTTATGTGGCTGCGGTATTTTTTGCTTTGGGTGTAGCATATTTTTGGCCTAATATGGTTGGTTTTATTGCCGAAAAAGTGCCATTGAGTGGTGCTTTGGGTATGTCTATCATCGGTGGCGTGGGTATGTTTTCAACCTCAATTTTCCAGCCTATTATTGGTAAATGGATTGATAATGCTAAGTTAGAAAAAACGGCGGCAGGTCTTACGGGTGACGAAATGGAACTCGCAGCAGGGCAAGCCACCTTATCCACGATGGTCTTATTTCCTTTGATACTTGTTGGTGCTTTCACCGTTCTATATTTTTGGCAAAGAAAGAAGTAAGTATATGTAAATACCCGTGCTACCGTTCCAAACGGTGGCACGGGTTGATGTTAATATCCTAACCCAATCCATTTTCAAAAAAACGAAAATCTTCTACAATATGTCCTCAACGACCCGTTTTCAATTGTCTTTCATGATGTTTCTCCAGTATTTTGTGTGGGGATGCTGGTATGTCACGATGGGTACTTATCTATCCAAATCACTGAATTGTGATGGTGGGCAAATAGGTACAGCCTATGCCTCTAATGCGATTGCGGCGATGATTTCGCCGTTTTTTATAGGCTACGTTGCTGACCGATTTTTGAATACGGAAAAGCTGTTAGGGCTTATGCACCTTATTGGGGCAGTCTTGATATATTTTGCGGGCAAAGCGGAGAGTTTCGAGACGTTTTTTCCACTTTTATTGGGGTATTCGTTAGCCTATATGCCGA
>JAYVKQ010000131.1:0-3574 GCA_043768285.1 Saprospiraceae bacterium
TTTACCGTCCACACTTTTGCGCATAAGGTAAGCAGTATCAACTTTATAATCATTAAAACTACCTATTACAAACACATTTTGCTTGTTTGGTGCTTGAAAAAGGAGGGTCAAACTATCGCCTTTGGTGTTCAGATTTGCGCCTAAGCTCATACCCACAGGAGGATTAGCCGTTGTGATATTAGGCGACACTACGTAGGTAAACGATTGCGAAGTATCTACCTTTGCGCCACTCTCGGCTTTGAAGCGGATAAGATGTACCCCCTCAGTAACTGTGGTCAAATTATAGTTCAAATCTTTGGCATTTTGTACAGTTGTCAATAACCTACCATTATCAGTCAAAGTCAGTGTGCTGGATAAAGTTACTGCCGCTTTTACCTCAATCGTTTGATTGGCTGCCGCAAAAATTAGCGGCGCAGTTGGGCTAATTAATCTACTTTGCAAAACAGTCAAATCTGTTACCAAATCGTAGAAAATATCACCGCCTGCCACCGTTTTGCCTTCTTTAGTGCCGTTCGCATTTCTAAATACAAGAGCCAATTTGAGGATTTTATCAGTCGCTGGTACACCGTAAAAGCTGCGAATATTGGGGATATTCAATGTATAAATACCGTTCCCTCTTGCCGTCAATTTCATAGATGGGTCATTGACAGTCCACCCAAATTTGACATATTTCCAATCGCTGTCGCGCGTACTTTTGTCGGTAATGACACCCGAATGTGCATATACATCACCCGTTTCGGTAGCCAAACCACGACTGCCTTCGTTGGCATTGAAAGTAATTGTGACATTATCTGCATCACTGGGGAAAACGGGAGAGCAAGTTACTTGTGCTGTTATACGAGCAACAGCTGTAAGGGTCAGTAATAAAAGTATTAATTTTTTCATTCGATAACGGTTTGTTTTTAGATAATTGGTAATGAAGGGGCAAAAATCTTATAAATTTTTCAAAAAACCTAAAATGTTGTTTCTTATGTGTATTCAACTTTTTTTTTGTTATTTTGTCAATACATAAATTACCCAAAATATTATAGACCCAACCTTTTTTCCGATTTATACGTCTGTCAATATTAAGCACTTTATAAAGTAAAAAAAAGCCAAAAATACTGAGGGGGCAACTTTTCTTTTTTTCAGCTGTCATTTTTATACCTACTTCTATGTTTTTTTAACAATTCAAAATAAAAAAAATGAAACCACTCTTATGTCAAATTTGCTTTATCGTGTTATCCATCTCAACTCTAAATGGACAATCAAAACTAACCATCATCAAAGCCAATTCGATGTCTGTTAGTATCAACGACGGTGGCTTTTTGGATAAAAACGGGTGGTCGCTTTCGCCCAAAGTGAAGCCAGATGTTTATACTGCCGATAGAACCCGACAAACAAAATGGGTGACTTTTTATACGGACATTGACTCCCTAAAAATCAAGGTAAAACCAGGTACAAAATTCGATTTTATCATCCTCTACAAAGGCAAAGACAGTTGTTTTACGCGGGTAGAAAGTGCGATTTCGGCGGATAAAAAATTGGACAAAAAATTGGATAAAAAATTGGATGAAATCCAAAATACGCCCGATACTATTCCGTTCAAATTGACAGCTTTTAATGCCATTCATGTCAAATCGGTTTTCAATAATCGAGATACTTTGAACCTGCATTTCGATTTAGGTTCATTCGGTTTTCGTTTGACACGCGACGCAATTCTTCAAAAAACACGACTTTTAGCCCATCAAACAGGCGTTTTGGAAGGAAAAACCAAGCCTAATTTTAATAATGTGGAAAAGGTATTTAAAGTTCAAATGGCGAATAGGGTTTGGATCAATCCCGAATTTGTGGTGACAGGATTGACCGCACACGAGATGGATGGGCGATTTGGCGGTAATGTATTTGAAGGAAAAACCGTCGAAATTGACTACGAAAAAGAGTTGATTATCGTGCATCAAAAATGCCCTAAAAATCTTAAAGGTTATACAAAATCGCAACTCAGTTTTATCCGTTCTTTTCCCTGCATCAAAGGCACTGTTGATATAAAAAACAAGTCTTACACAGGCGATTTTATTTTGGATACAGGCTCGGATAAAGCCTTGATTTTAGACAGCCTTTGGGCAGTCGGTCAATCTTTTCCGACGGATTTGCCTGTCTTGAAAACCGTGAAATTCAGAGACCCCCGAGGCGTTGTTTATGAAAATAAACAAGTAAATTTGCCTGTATTTCAATTGCATAATTACAGTTTGCCTAACGTGCCAACGACTTTGTTGGGCAGCAAAAATCCGACAGGTTTTTCCATCAATTTATTGGGCAATGATGCTCTGAAACGATTCAATACGATTATAGATTTTAAAAATGATGTGATTTATTTGAAGCCGAATAAGTTTATGAGTATGGTTTTTAAGGGGATTTCGTGATAAAAACCCAACCTTTATGTCTTTATTGCGGTCTATGACTAAACTTGTATTACGAACAATTTAAAAAATATGATTAAAGAAAACCACACCTTGCAACCAATTTCTCAAAAAGGGTTTTATGACTATTGGGAATCAACCAGAACAGCCGTATTTCAAGACAAAAACACGGTGTTTAATTTTTTTAAACCTTATGTGGATACCATCCCTCGATTGGCGTTAGGGGAATATTATTGGCAAATTTTTAACAATGCCCAACCTTTTCCTAAAATTTTGATGGTACACGGGGCGGTTGAAAAATTAACGCCTACCGATGCCGAAGGCTTAAAGAATATGAGTATTGAATCATTTTTTTCTTTTTTTTATCCCGACGATTTAAAACAAACCATGACTTTTATTTCAAAAGCCTTTGAAATGCTTTTTGCCTTAGATAATGAAAAAAGAACCAATTTCAATATGACGGTCTATACCCGTGTTAAAAATCATGAAGGCAATTATATGTGGAATAGTCTTCAATATCCCGCCCTTTATTTTGATAAAAATGGTAATTTTCTTTACGGCCTGGCACTCTACACCAATGTTCATCATTTGATGAAACCCGATGCAGAACCGATGATGACAATTTTGGATACAACGCATAAAACCCACCAAGTTTTTACTTGCTATTCACCAACAAATCAGTTAGGCATTAAAAAAGCCTACCCAAATGTCACTAAACGAGAAAGTGAAATCATCGCTTTATTAAGTCAAGGAAAATCCAGCAAACAGATTAGCGATATTTTGAATATTTCTAAAAACACAGTGGATAACCATCGTCAAAATTTACTCAAAAAATTTGACGTGACATCTTCGGCTGAATTGGTCATCAAAGCAACCATGCTATAAATATCTCACCTATTTCCTTGAAAAATAGCGATATATCACTATTTACAGCCCTCTAAGTTTAAACTAATTTTACACTTTAATTAATTAACCCGCTCAACAACTTGCGTCAAGTTTCAAACTCTGTCCATTACCCACAAGTGTCAAAGTCCAAAAACCCGAAGGGTTTGAACGTGAATAACCCTCGATGCAATCGGGGAGCAGTGCATGGGAACGCTTGCCACAAACCCGAAGGGTTTGAATGTGGTGATTGTGAATAAGAAACTCATATTCAAACCCTTCGGGTTTGTGGC
>JAYVKQ010000132.1:0-4719 GCA_043768285.1 Saprospiraceae bacterium
AGGGTATTTTGAAAGAATGTAATCTGGCTATAAATATTGTAGAAAAAAATCTGTTTGGGGATTTAACAGAAGAAGAATATCATTTATATAGGCGTGTGATGGGTAAAATATTGGAAAAAGTGCGGAATAATGTTACCCCCTCAGTATTTACGACATAAATTTTAAAAGAAGCAAATAAAAAAGGTTAAACGCTATTACGCCGTTTAACCTTTTTTGTTTTACGATTTCCACAAATTCAAATATGTTAATTTTGAAGAAATGCAAGATAAAAATTTTTTAATTATCAGCTTACCTTATATTTGCGCCCAATATAAGGCAAGTTGATATTGAAACTTCTTTTACAGTAGCTTTTAAAACCCTATGCCTAATTTTAAGCTAAACAACTTTATCAATTTTTAACTAAACAACAGAATGGAAAAATTATCAAGCTCTTTAATCAATGGCAGAAAGTGCTTTTTTTGCCTATTCATTTTGATTCTATCCGTTTTCAGCTTATCTGCACAAAAGCTGTCTGGAACAATCAAAGATGGTGAAACCAGTGAACCCATCATAGGGGCAAGCGTTTTATTGAAAGGCACATCGAAAGGTACGGTTACCGATGCCAACGGTAATTTTGCGATAGCTATTGATGCCAAAGAAAAAAATGGCACACTCGTTATCAGTTTTGTTGGCTATGACACAGAAGAAGTGGCTATTAATGATCAAGAAAACCTTAATATTATTTTAAAATCGGGCTCAAGTTTAGATGAAGTCGTTGTGACGGGGGTTTTTGATGCACGTACCCGTTTGGAGGCTTCTTCATCTATTAGTATCATGAAAACACAAGATATTGAACGTGTAGCGGCGACAAGTGCTGCCGATTATTTGAAAAATATACCGGGTGTTTATGTAGATAATGCTGCAGGAGAAACGCGCAATACCATCACCACAAGGGGCTTGACGCTTTTCCCAAGTGCTGCGGGTTACAACTATGTGTCTATGCAAGAAGATGGTCTTCCAGTGTCTAATTTTAATTATGGTACTGATAATTTTTTACGTCCTGACGTGACCACTGCCCGCATCGAAGCCTTACGGGGTGGTTCTGCAACAGTAACAGGCGCAAATGCCCCGGGCGGTATTTTCAATTATATTTCTAAAACAGGTGGCGAAAAGATGGAAGGAGAAGCACGTGCCAAATTTGGCTTGGAGGGCGACGGTAAAAATCCATTTTATAGAGCTGATTTAGGTATCGGAGGTCCTTTAAATGCTGATAAAAGTCTTCGTTTTTATGCGGGCGGATTTTTAAGGTATTCTAATGGCGCCCGATATGCGGGTTATGCTGCCAATAATGGTGGGCAAATCAAAGCAAATATTACGAAGTTGTACAGCGGTGGTAATCTAAAATTCTATGTAAAATACTTGAATGACCACAATGCTGTTACCGCTTCTACGCCTTCTACAAATTGGCAAGACCAAGAACTTGCACCAAAATTTAATTATACAGATAGCTATGATGTGCCTTCTATTCAAGGCAAATTGGCGAGAAACGGGGAAATAATTGATTATGATTCTCGAAAAAAACACCATAGCAAAGAAGCGGCAGTTGGTCTTAGCTGGTCGCATAATTTAGCAGACGATTTGCAGTTGAAATTTGCCACTCGCTATTCTGACCGCAATTATTTCCATCATGGTACAACCATCGTTGCGCCTTTTTTGCCTTTGGCAAATATTTTCTATATTTTACCCGGTTTGGCGGGTCGTTTTGGGGTTTATACTTTTACGGATAAAGTAACGGGTAAAGTGTTGGGTACGTTTGATAGACAAGCAGGCAAGCCTATTGTACCCGGTGCTACTAATGATTTTCCTGGTATCAATAACCAAGTCTTGTTTATGCCCGCCTTTATGTCTCAAAGAGATATGTTCGATTTTTCAAACCAGCTCAGCTTGTCAAAAAAATTAGATAAAATGAGTTTTACGGTAGGTGGTTATTATGCTCAATCTAAAATGGACGCTATTGGTGTCAATACAGGTTCTGGACCGGGTGCTGCCACGATGGAGAATATTCCACACATGATAGATATTTCATTGGCTTCTGTTGATGGTAAAAAATATCAAGTGACCAGCCCCGAAGGCTTTATGAAGGTGGACGAAGCGGGTCAAAATACAGGGTTGGCAAATCAAAGCCAATATTCTATGTTTTTCGCCCACGAATGGAATATTGCAAAAGGCTTAACCTTAGATTGGGGTGTGCGCTACGAAAATGTTAAAAATCATGGTTGGAACGCCGTCACTATACCCATCAATACAACAGATGTCGCCACTTTTGGTGGTGTAGATGGCAATCCTTTGACGCTTTATGATAATTTTGGTGGCGTTCAGGGACCAAAGCTCAACTACACAAAATTCGCTAAATATTTGGCTTATTCTGCCAGTTTGAACTATAAAATATCCGATAACCAAGCTGTTTACGTGAGATATTCGGATGGTGGCAAGTCGGCGGATATTAACACATTTACGGCTTTGCTTAATAACCAATATAATATAGACAACACAAAAGAGGCAGATTTGGAACAAAAAATTACGCAATTTGAAATTTCCTATAAATACTTAAGTGATAAGGCAAAAATTTTCATTACACCTTTTTATAGTAAACTGGGGAATGTTGCCAATATTCTTTACTTCAGAAATGCGGATAATACGGCTTATGCGCCACCCGTTTTATTCAATGAATTTGTGACAAAAGGTGTTGAAGTCGAGGGCGATTTTAATTTCACTCAATATTTTGGCGTAAAAGCCTCCGCCGTTTTCCAAAATTCAACCGCTACAAAATATGAGACATGGATTGCCAACACCAATGGACCACAAGATGACACTAAGTTAATCTTTTCGGGTAATAAAACGGGGGGGGTACCACCGATGATGCTCAATATAGCACCAAGATTTACTTCTGGTGACTTCTTCGCAATTGTGAGTTACAACCACCTATCAAGAAGACCTGCCAATACGCCCAATGGTTTT
Organism: Saprospiraceae bacterium; assembly: GCA_043768285.1. Classification (GTDB taxonomy): domain Bacteria; phylum Bacteroidota; class Bacteroidia; order Chitinophagales; family Saprospiraceae; genus JAAFJT01. The sequence goes on from JAYVKQ010000132.1 coordinate 2,998, forward strand.
GAAATGAAAGGCTTTAACAACGTGGATTTTTCGGCAGGCTATAAATTTAGTCCCAAATTATCACTTCAATTCAATGTCAATAATGTGATGAATAGCTTTGGTGTCATGAACTGGTTGGGTTCTGGTGGCTTCCCGACAAGTTTGAATCGGGATAGAATTACACAGCAATATGTTAAAGACAATCCAAGTGATACATTTTCTGCTACACGCAATATGCCAAGAGCCTATTTCTTGACGGCGAGTTATAAATTCTAATACATTTGTTGCATAGTTGAAAGGCTTAATCTATTTTTAGGTTGAGCCTTTTTTACCCTCTCAGTATTTTTTATTATTTTTATGTTTTAATTGCGTTTAAATAGCATTTATAATGGTCAGATATTATATCGTTTTTATCTTGTTTTGTTCGTTTTTAGCTAATAGCCAAATCCAACACGATTCTCTTATGATAGAAGGGTATCAACGCACCTTTCATTTTTTGAAACCCGCTAAGCCCAATGCGGCACTTATTTTTGTCATACATGGTTCAAACGGTAATGGCGAACAAATGCGTAGTCGTGTGAAAAAATTGGAAGATATTGCTCCTTCAGAAAATATTTTATTGGTCTATCCCGATGGCTACAAAAAATTTTGGAATGAGTGCCGAAAAACGGCTAATTCAGAAGCCAATCATTTAGACATCAATGAAAGTGCGTTTTTTAATGGTATGATTGACTATTTTAAGCAAAAGCATAGTATTAATGATAGAAATGTATTCGCTGTGGGTACGTCTGGTGGCGGTCATATGGCGTATAAATTGGCTTTGACGATGCCCGAAAAATTCAGAGCGATAACGGCTTTGATTGCCAATTTGCCCGATACCAATAATTTAGATTGTCCTGAAAAACGTGTTGCAATACCCGTATTAATCGTAAATGGCACCGAAGATAAAGTAAACCCTTATAATGGCGGAGAAGTGGTTATTGGTAATAATATTAGCTTAGGTTTCGTCCGTTCAACAGATAAAACTTTTGATTATTGGTCAAAATTAGCAGGATATAAAAAGCATCCTAAAAAATCCCTTCTGCCTGATACCGATCCCAAAGATGCTAAAACAATAGAACAATACACCTATAAAAAGCGTAAAAAACCAGAAGTAACGCTACTAAAAGTAATTGGCGGCAAGCACGATTATCCGAATGATATTGATGTACATTTGGAGGCGTGGGCGTTTTTTAAAAGGCAGATGAAAAATTGAGATACCCTCCCTCAGTCATGCTTTCAGTGAGCGCATTTTGCGCCATCACGCTTTGCGTGACTTGATGTAGCATATTTCAACGATAAAAACGGCTGATATACTGAGGGGCTGTTTTTTTATAGCTAAGTTTGTGGCAAATTAGGTTGGACACGCAATCAAAGATGTGCAAAATAGTACATGTCGGTTCTGGAGAACCTCACGAGCAATACCGTTCATTGGCTTGGGTTTTGTGGGGTGATTGAGGAAGACTGTGGGCGAGCGGGGTATCTAAAAGCAGGGGATGTGGACTGGATTGATACCTACACCTACAATTATGACCAATGGGCAAGACCGATACAAACAGTGGGCATGACCCTCAATGGGCAATACGATATGACCTATACCGATGTGGGTAACTCTGGCTGGGTCTGGTCTCAAATCCATCAATGGACGGGACCCGACAACCAAAACCGCTCAACCTTTACGAACAATTGGCACGACAACAGTAT
>JAYVKQ010000133.1:0-11745 GCA_043768285.1 Saprospiraceae bacterium
GCCTTCTCTGTTTAAACGCTGTGACAAAATACTCTACTCTAACTTTAATACTCTATTTCCTCTTTTATCAGTCCAAACTGCCTAAAATGATGTCTGAAATGGCGTGCATGAAACTGTACCCATTCATCATAATTCAAAGTACCTAAAACGGGGTGCATTGGTGTCAAATCGGGATGCTCATCATGATAATAGTAAAATCGCTCTAACTGACCCATCAAAAAATCTTTGGACTGTACAATATCTGGGAACTGGTGCGGCATGGGTTCTTCTGGAATAAAACCGACCCGTAAGCCTTGCGCAAACGGCACATCTTTTTCAAAAAAACGCATTTTACGATATGCCAATCTATCGGGTTCGGCATTGGCTTCCATGTTGAAGCGCCCATTGCCAAAGCCGATGGTATAGGTGAGGTGTTCTACCATTTGCTGTGCATCCATTTTGCCCCATTGGGCTGTGGTATCGGTGCGTAATTCAGCGAGTAATTGTGGTGCTTCTTCGTATAGGAATTGTTGGTAATCAATCATTTATATTGAGTTTCTTATTAATAGCGGTTATTCTACATATGACATAAATGGAACACGGATAACACGGATTTGTTTATGTCTAAATGGAAAGAAATCCGTATAAATCTATTACAATCCGTGTTATCTGTGTTCCATATATGTCTATGCGGATAAAAATACTGAGGGGGTACAAAAAATTATGGGACAACAACGTATAGTGGTTGCCCCATATTTTATGCCTTGATTTCACAATTTAATACCCAGCATTTTGCTTCAAAGTAGGCTTACCATCTAAGCTACTATTGATAATTTCGGCTTGTGGAATAGGGAAATATTCATGCTTACCAGCCGTAAATTTTGCGCCTTTCAAATATGTCCGCCCTTTTTGTTCAAAAGTGATATAGTCATTGATGACTTTATCGGCTACTTTCCAACGCACGAGGTCGAAGAAACGGTGCCCTTCCATCGCCAATTCAAGGCGTGTTTCAAGGCGCACGGCTTCAAGGGCTGCGTTTTTATCTGACCATACTGCTGTATATTCCCCTATTTTGTAGTTCGGCTGATTGACGGGCGTAACGTTGAAACCAGCCGCATTACCTGCTCTTTTTCTAATTAGATTAACGTATTCTCTGGCTTTTTCAAGCATACCGACTTCCACCTCACATTCTGCGAGCATCAACAAGACGTGCGCATAGCGCATCATGCGGTAATTATTGGCATTTTGGCGCGGATTTGAAGCGGCTGTTTTGCCAATATCACTTTTATAAGGCGCGTTTTTCTTAGGCGAAAAAGCACCTGCGTAAGCCAAATCGCGCACATAAGAAGCATTGTGTAAACCCCAATCGAGGTATTGAATGCCCTGTCTGCCCACAGTCCAATCCAATCGCGGGTCGAGCGCACCCGTGTAGGTTTGAGAGTTAATACCAGGCACATCGGTAGCGTTAGGATTTGAGTCTGGTAAGCCCGTTGTCGCATCCGTTTTATAAGCATTGACCAAACTCTGAGTAGGTTGGAAGAAACCACAGCACGTTGTCACGCCACCACCGTAAGGATAGTTGAGTGTACCACCGCGATTACCATTATTGTTAATGGCGGCACCGTCATTGATAGAAAATTCCACTTCTAAGACAGATTCCTTATTATTATTGGTTTCCGCGCGGAAATTATCGTGAAATTTGGGCATCAACTCATACTGTTTGCTGAGTACAATGGCATCAAAAAGGGTCTTGGCTTCCGTAAATTTGCTTTGATATAAATAGGCTTTACCCAACATAGCGGCGGCTGCCCATTTTGTTGCTCTGCCTGGCTGCCCTGCCCACGTTGTTGGCAAATTATCATAAGCAAATTTCAAATCATCTACAATATTTGTCCAAATATCCTTGTCATTAGCAATTTTAGTGCTATTGGGTTCGGCTGGGTTATAGGTTTTATCGTCAATATAAGGCGCATTATTCCACATTTTTTTGGCTTCAAAATGATAATGACCGCGTAAAAAACGGGCTTGCGCAATGGCTTGTACTTTTTCGACAGCCGTCATATCTGCCGCTTTGTCGGCGGCTTGCAATACGTCATTTGAACGCGCCACACCATCATACACTGCGCGCCATTTTCCCCTAAAATGAATGAGCGCAGGGGTTGTGTTATAGGCTTCAATCAACGAAATTTCGGGTTGGTCATTTTGGTCAGAGCCTTTTACGCCATTGTCGGCAGTGACTTCACCATAGACCCAGTTATCACCCGAGCCTTGCCAATCCGAGAATGCTGAACCAACGTTGGTTTGTACGCCATCTAAGAGCGAATACGCGCCCACGAGCAATAGATTTACGCCCACTTTATTTTGCAAACTCGATTGGTCTAACACGCCCAACGGTTTTACATCTAAAAAATCGTTTTGGCAAGCTGTAGAAAATAGGGCTACCAAAAAGGCAGAAAGGATAATTTTATTATATTTTTTCATTATTTATAAAATTTATTAAATCAATGAATTATTCAGAAATTTAAAATTTAAAATTTAAAATTCAATGCCTAAATACTGAGGGGGTAGTTTAAGTATGCAATACTTCATACTTCAATTAAAACCCTAAACGCACACCAAAAAGTAAGGCTTTATAAGCAGGATAAGCACTTTCATCTACGCCCAACATACGGTCACTGCCTGATGCATAATTTCGGGAGTTGATGTCAGGGTCAAGACCCGTATATTTAGTTAGAGTCAATAAATTTTGACCTTGCACATAGACGGCTAAATTATCAATTTTGAATTTAGTGGTCAATGCCGAAGGAATATTATAGGTCAATTGGATATTGGTCATACGGAAATAGCTGCCATCTTCCAAATAGTAGGTACTTGGTGTTGAGCTGATACTTTCTTTAATACCAAATATTGCCAACGTAGCATCGGTTTTGCCCGGTAGCCACGAATCGTTCAACGCTGTTTTGCTTCTATTACCCGCGAATGTTGGGAAATCCGTCCAATAGCGCGTAAAGTTGAATATTTTGTTACCATATACGCCTTGACCCATCATATCTAAGGCTAATCCCTTGTAATTGACCCCTAAATTCAGACCATAGGTAAAATCTGGGTGCGGGCTACCGATAAAGCTAATATCGCTGTTATCCACTTTGCCGTCTCCGTTGGAATCTTTAAATTTGAAGAAACCCGCCTTATTGTATTGACCCCCAAATTGACGTAAATACTCTGCACCTTCTTTGTCGGATTGGAAAATACCGTCAATGGTTAGACCATAGAAAGACGCAATTGGGCGACCTTGTTGCGTGTAAGAGACCGTCCCCGTTGGCAAACGCAAGTTAGAAAAGCCAGGGTATAGAGTGGCAGGATTGCCGTTGGTTCTGACGACCTCATTTCTGTAAGTCGAAAAAATACCATTGATACTGAATGATAAATCACGACCAATATTGCCATCGTAACCTAAGCCCAATTCAACGCCTGTGTTCAACATTTCGCCGATATTGCGGAACGGGGCAGCCGCTACACCTTGCGTAAATTGAATTTCGACGGGGAATAGCATATCCGTCGTGCGGCGATTGAATACATCCACCGATAAGTTGATTTTATCTTTCAAAAACTTTGCATCTAAGCCGAAATTGGTGGAAGTTGTGGTTTCCCATTTGGCTTGTGAGTTGCCAAATTGTGTGAGTTCGTAGCCTTGAACCGAAGCCGTAGGTGAACCAGTTAAGCTATAAAATGAGCTTTCGGGAGATGAACCAAACGTAGAGAAGGAATTGTAGTTACCAATTTCTTGATTACCCGTTTGACCCCAACCTGCACGGAGTTTTAAGAAACTCACAGGCAAATTTTTCATAAAATCTTCTTTCGTTACAATCCAACCCGCACTGACTGAGGGGAAGAAAGCCACGCGAAAATCGGGCGCGAAACGCGAAGAACGGTCACGGCGAACCGTAGCATCTAACAAATAACGGTCATTAAAAGCATAGTTTAACTTAGCAAATTCGGAAGCCAAACGCCATTCAGCAGCCGCATTCGTATTTGTCAAATCCTTTGACCCAGAGTTCAAAAAGCGGTTAGCGGGGTCGTCAGACACAAAATTTGTCCGCCCTGCGGTCAAAAATTCGTAGTAGCTTTTAATAGATTCAGTACCTAAAAGAACATTAAAGCGATGATTTTCGCCCAATGTTTTCGTATAAGTCATCGTATTGTACCACGTCCACGTCCATTCGTAGGAGTTGGTAGCTAACAATTGATTGAAACCCACCATTTCAGCCGCTTCTGGGTTATTTGCCCTGTATGCACGTTGGTTGTATAAATCATAGTCAATACCAAAACTGGAACGGAAAACCAAATCTTTCATCAAATCCACATCGGCATATATATTGCCGAATATGCGCATATTTTTATTGGTATTGTCTTTATTACGGAACAAATCGGCTACGGGATTGCTCGAATTACTCAAAGCAGGGTCGCCGAAAGTACCCGCATAATAGCCATTAATATCTTTGAGTGGAATAAATGGTTGCAAGCGGTGGATAAACGATACCGCGTTGCCTTCGTTCTGATTACCATTCAATTGCCCAACACGGTCGGTATAAGCAATTTGCATATTTTCACCAATTTTGATACGATTGGCTACTTTAAACTCTGTGTTGGCACGTACTGAATAGCGTTTGAAATTGGTGAACTGCATAATCCCTTCTTGGTCAAAATAGTTGAAACCCAAAGCATAACGGGCATTTTCGGATGCTCCCGACACACCCAATTGGTGGTTTTGGATAGGGGCGGGTTTGAATACTTCGTTAAACCAATCGGTGCCATTTTTATCTACTTGATAAATCAAATAACGACCTGCAAAATTATAGCGGCTGGGGTCAGCTCTTGCGTCACCAGCCAATACGCCGCCAGTAGGCGTTACAAAATCGGGATAACGTGGGGTTGCAATAGCACCGCCAAAGAACGGCACATTCGGATACGCTGGTGTAGCGGGTAATTTGCCATCTACTAAGGCACTTTCGTTCGCCAATAACGTTCTACCGCGCCAATAAAGGTCGAGATACTCTTTAGAATTGAGCAAATCAAACTTTTTTCCTGCTTTTTGATTGCCATAATAAGCATCATACGTAATTTTGGCTTTGCCGAGTTTACCTTTTTTAGTCGTGATAATCACGACACCATTACCCGCACGTGAGCCGTAAATAGAAGCCGCAGATGCATCTTTTAACACTTGAACCGATTCAATATCATTCGGATTCAAGGATGTTAAACTGCCTTTTGTGGGTGTTCCGTCAATAACATACAACGGCGAGTTGTCGTTGATAGTACCGAAACCACGCACTCGTACCATCACGCCACCGCCGGGTGAGTTATCGTTGCCCACTGTGACACCCGCAACCTTGCCTTGAAGGGCTTGCCCGAGGTTAGAGGCGGGGACGTTGAGTAGCTTTTTGTTATCCAAAGAAGCTACCGCGCCCGTAATATCGCGTTTGGATTGCGTGCCGTAGCCCGTAACTACCACTTCTTGGAGCGTTTTGGTATCTTGCTCCAAGGTGATATTTAGCGTGCTGCCATCTACGGCAACCTCTTGGGTGGTATAGCCAACTGAGGAGATGATGAGGGTTGAACCCTTCGTCGCATCAATTGAAAAATTGCCGTCAATATCCGTGACGACCCCATTAGACGTTCCTTTAATGACAACCGTTGCACCGGGTAAGCCTTCTTTATCAGCCGACACTTTACCCGATACTTTTTGGGTAAAAGCGGTTGAAACGGTCATTAAAAGGAAAAAAAATGGTAGAAATAGATTTTGGAAAGGTAACTTTTTTTTCATTTTTTCACGATGTTTGGTTAAAAGATTACAAATAATTGGTTTTGATTAAGCGCTTCTTTATTTGAATTAGCTAAGGTAAGAATAAAATAGTAAGATACCTTTTTTTAATGTTAAATTTAAATTGACGCCTAAACCTTTTTTATTTGCAATTATGAAAATCTTTTTTAACTTTGTAAGACAAGCTTTTGGAAATATTTATTTCTTGGTTTGACTTTAAACTTAAAATCTGTCATACTCAATACGTGCCATGCAAACGATACCCACATTAACAAACCCGATTGCTTTAGAGCATCTCAAATTTTGGCGCGCTAATCACGCTGAGAACGCTGCTGATTTTGACCAAAAAACCATAGAAAATAGACTCCCTTTTGATTATCAAAACCTGCCCGATACAAATAAACTACACTATGAATTGATGACTTGGGAGAACTTTAGACATATGCTCACTTTGTTTGAAAATGATACAAACCCATTCGTATCGTATGAGTTCAAAACTTTAGACGCATTAGAGTTTTATGCCGTTTCTCAATTAGAATTTAACCGCTTTTCCTATACGCGCGGCGCGTGCGATTGGTTTTTACGGACAAAAGATACAAACGAATTAGTGGGCGTTTTGCACGTATATGAACTCAATTATGAATATTACAACGGCAAACACCCCGCTTGTGTATTCGGTTATAGTATCGCCAAAAAGTATCGCGCACAAGGCTATGCCTACGAAGCCGCTGCTCATCTATTGAAACAAATTCCCTTGATTTTTAACCGAAATCAAGTTAAAGCTATTTCTAAAAATGCCAATACTGCCTCTTGTCAATTGCTAAAAAAATTAGGCTTCACTATAGTTGAACCCATCAACACCGACGAAGCCTTGTGGTATAAACATTTGTGAAGTATAGAGTATAAAGTATCAAGTATTGGGGGGCATTTCGCAGGGCGATTAAAATAGCCCCTATTGATGAATATTTCGGATTTTATGGATACAAATCAATAGCGGGCGATTTCAATCGCCCTGCGAAATGCCCCCCAATACTTGATACTTTATACTTGATACTTTATACTTAATTATTACCTTTGCGGACTATGTACATCGAAAAAATAGTCCTCACCAATTTTAAGAACTACGAAACGGCGACATTGACGTTGAGCGAACGGCTCAATTGCTTTGTGGGCTTGAATGGTATGGGTAAAACCAATTTGCTGGATGCCATTTACTATCTTTGTTTGTGCAAAAGCTATTTTATGCCTTCAGATAGTGATGTAATACTGAGGGGGTCGGATTTTACACGCTTGGAAGGTTATTTTTTTAAAAATAATAAACGTGAAAAAATAGTAGCCAAAGTACAATTGCGCAGAAAGAAAATTATAGAACGCAACGATGTCGCCTATAAAGGATTGTCGGAACATATCGGTTTTTTGCCCGTTGTTTTTTTTGCACCCGATGATACTTTGCTTGCCAAAGAAGGGAGCGAAGAACGGCGCAGATTTATTGACACGGCGTTATCGCAAATTGATAACCAATATCTTACAAATCTTATTTTTTATAATAAAATAATTGAACAACGCAATGCGCACCTCAAAAGCAAAGAAGATACGGCTACTAAAAACGATACATTATTAGATACCTATGACGCGCAACTGCTAAAACCAGCGCAATATATTTTTGAAAAACGAAAGGATTTTGTCGCTGCAATCACGCCCATTTTTAACGTCATGTATGCAAAAATCGCCGATGCCAGCGAAGAGGTCGTCATACATTACGAAAGTTTATTATTAACATATAATTTAACAGAATTATTGAGCAATAGTCGTGAAAAAGACCGACTTTTGCAGAGGACAACCGTAGGCATACATAAAGATGATGTGCGTTTTGAAATGGACAACAAACCATTGAAAAAATTCGGCTCTCAAGGGCAACTAAAGTCATTCGTCTTGGCTTTAAAGCTCGCACAGTACGAAATACTGAGGGGAGTAAATGACATATCACCTATTTTATTACTCGATGATATTTTTGATAAATTAGATGATAATCGCGTAAATAGCCTTTTACAATTACTTGTCAATCAATCGTTTGGGCAAATATTTATCACAGATACGCATCGAGATAGAATGGAAAAAATAATAGCGACTTTGAATATTGATAGCCAATTAGTCGTGATTGATAAGGGTATAATTGATATTGTTTAGCTAATTTCATCAAACGGCGGAAAATATTCCAAAGTTTTACACCTATATATATAATATGAACGCACGTAAAACAAATGACCAACCTCTTGCTGATGTGTTGCAGCAAATGGTGCACGTTTTTAGGCTCAAGCCGAACCTATATAGAACCAAAATCGAGAACCTGTGGGAGCAAAAAATGGGGCGTACTATTGCAACTTACACGCGCGACATTCGGATGAAAGACAATGTTTTGTATGTCACAATTGAGTCCGCTTCTTTGCGTTCAGAATTACAGTTCGGGCGAGAAAAAATAAAAACAATTATGAACGAGGAAATAGGCGAAGAATATATAAAAGAGGTCGTTATTAATTAATTAATGTGTACCCTTTTTATAGTATTTTTAAAATATTTTTACATTTTATGTGTGTAAAACATATGTTTAAATGGGTGAAAACCCTCTAATTTTACAAGAAAAAAAAGCTATATTTGTATATAGAACTATGCGCTGCTCTGTCACTGTGTATTAAAATGTTTAAATAGTGTAACTTTGTGCGTTGTTGGCATACTAAATTACATTATTACAATTAAACAGTCGCACAATGAACCCAGAATTAGATGTTTCAAAAGAAACATTCAGTACATTCGACAATCTTCTTGATGAGATAAATAAGTATAAAAGAAGTGTCACACAATTGCAATCGGAAAACAGAACTTTAAAAACGGCTGAAATCCGATTAAAAAAATCTAACGAAGCTATAAAAATTGAAAATCACGACCTTAGTCAAGAGCTTACTAAGCTTAGTCAGCTAACAAGAGAGTTGGAAATCCAACTCACCCTACCTACCAGTGAAAGAACCTTTAAGATAAGTAAAACGGTTGACCCGTATCCAAAGAAGAAAGCCTATCAGACCTTTAATTGGTCTTATATTATCATACCTATCGTGGCAGTATTTGCTGTTTTCGTAGGTAGAAAATGGGCTGAAAATGACCATAAAATTGTACAAATGGCAGCTTCATCGCTCGCCGCCGCTACAACAAATAATCCTACACCAACTCCTACACCTAATGTCCAATCTGCCCCCGTTGAGGAAGGCTATTTGGTCGTTGAAAATCCGATTGTTGCCGATGACCCCGTCAAATTGCGCGATGGCTACAACCAACGTGCACGCGAACTGGCATGGGTAACACCGGGTGAAAAGTACAAAATTCGCGCAAAAAGCCCTGCGAAGATGATGCGCACTATTATCATCAATGGCAACTCAACCCGTATCGAAGACTATTTCTACAAAATCAGCGATAAGGAACAATGGGTATTTGGCTTTTTTACGAATAGGAGAGAATATATTCCCAAGTAATTGTCGGTTCAATTTCGGTAAAATACTGAGGGGGTATGAGCAAGAGGCATTTCGATGAAAATTCGAAATGTCTCTTGCCGTTTTGAGAAAAAAAATAAACAACATTATCCATTATCCATTATCCATTATCCATTAATTTTTACCTTTTTTTCTTTCTCCGCCCTTTATATGGATTTTCGCCACCGCCATCTACTTTATATGTAATGGCTAAACCACCGAACATATACCAATCATCGCGTTTTGGGTTGCCATTGACACTAATACCATCAATATAATCGCTATATGTTTTGCGTGTTGCCCATTCGCCACTCACGGCAATATGCTCTGATACCTGCATTTTGATACCACCACCAATAGGCATCACAAGAAAGTCTTTTTTAGAATTGAATTCAGGAAAAGGGTAGGGTACTAAATCTGCAGGACCCTTTGGCTGCCCATTAACGATTGTAAGACCCATGCCAACAAACACAAAAGGCGACAATTTAAGTTTAAATATGCCATAATCCGCACTACCATAGTAGGGTAAATGAAGTTCAGCCATCATAGAAAGTTCTTTCACATTCGAGACAAATGAAAAACCGCGCTCTCTAATATAGGTGCGACTTGATGTTGCATCATTGCCAAATAATTTGCCCGTTGTAAAGCCAAATCTTACGGATGTAAAAGTAAAAGGAGAATAACGGAACACCAAACCGCCTGCTGGTTGGGTTTCACTCCATTGTATGATACCGTCGGCTAAATCTCCTTGGTAGTTGGTTGTGCCAGCAAATATGCCAAATTCATAGTTTTGCGCTTTGAGTGCATTTAGCGATAGGCACAAAAAAAATAGCCAATAAATTGCTTTGGTTAATTTTTTCATATTCATAGAATTATAATAAAAACGTCTGTTCCGTCATATAACGGTCAATGTGCAAATTTATGATTTTAAAGTCTGAGATTATATACCCTAAAAATAGTATTAACGTACTGAAATAATACCCCTCAGTATTTTCATGATTTTTTATCTGTTTTTATGGTCAATATCTCAATTTAGGCTTTGCCTTATCCATAATTTACATAAATTTGCAGGGTAGTCGAAATTTTTATTTCCTTTTAAATTAAAAAAGGAAATAAGTATCTCGACAATATTTAATTTTGTTTATTTTAATTATTATTAAATTAGAAATAATGCCATTAGATCAATATCACGATTATCAGGATCAAGAAGAAAAGGAAAAAGAGACTATTGAGGTGAAACGCACCGATGAAATGAATTTTTGGGAACATTTGGAAGAGTTGCGCAAGCGAATTATGCGTTCTTTGATTGCCCTTATCATCGCCGTTATTGGCGTTTTTTCGATGGGCGAGTGGTTGTTTTTGAAGGTTATATATGCACCCGTAAAAAAAGATTTCGTAACTTATGGTTTCATGTGTAAAATTGGCGATGCTACGGGATTGAAAGGTTTGTGTATCACACCGCCAGATGTTAAATTGATTACCATAGAGTTTGGTGAGATGTTTTTCAAGCATATGCAAGTGTCATTGGTTTTAGGGCTTTTGGTATCATCTCCTATGATTTTTTGGCAAATTTGGCAATTCATAAAACCAGGGTTGATGGCGGCAGAAATAAAGGCGGCACGCGGTTTTGTCTTTATTTGTTCATCGTTGTTTATTATGGGTGTTCTTTTTGGCTATTTTGTAGTAGCACCATTTGCTATTTCTTTTTTGGCTAATTATACGATGGGCGGTATTGGTGGCACATCTTCAGTCAACTCATATGTCAGTTATTTGACGATGTTCACATTGCCTTTAGGAATTGTTTTTGAATTACCAATTATCATATTTTTCTTATCAAAAATTGGTATAGTTACCCCAAAAATGTTGAAACAATATCGTCGCCACATGATTGTGATTTTGTTGATAGTAGCGGGCATTATTACCCCTTCGCCAGACATTGTGTCGCAACTTTTGGTAGGCGTGCCTTTATACCTCTTATATGAAGTGGGTATTGTTGTATCGAAAAGAGTATATGAACAGAAGCGCAAAAGAGAGGAAGAAAATAGGTAGTAGGGTTTGATACCCCCTCAGTATTTTGACTATTTTAATTTATCCCTTATAGAGATTGTTTATTTTGTTAGGTGCAGATATGAAGGGAAAAATAGCCATTAAGAGTGTTCTACTCTTTGATGGCTATTTTTTATTTATACTAAACGGAAAGTGGTTTTCTGATTGATAATTTTCAAAATCGCACGCAATCATAGGAAGATTTTAAAATCTTACTATGATTTTTCTACATAACAAAATATTTTTATATTTTAAAATCCGAAAACCACTTTCCGTTCAGTATAAGAACTGGTTGCGTAATTAACTATATGGTTATCAACGTTTTATGAAATATGCGAAACACGATTTTAGAATATTTTTTGCATCTAAAAGCCTAATAAT
>JAYVKQ010000134.1:0-11511 GCA_043768285.1 Saprospiraceae bacterium
CAAATTAGACGGTTTTTCAAATGCCAATATGCCAAGTATTAATGAAGTGACTACCGACTTCAACAACACTGTTGAGCTGTCTGTAGAAGTGACAACAACATCTGACAACTTGAAAAAAGCAATCGGAGCAACCTATGATTTATTCGACGATGGGCAAAAATATAGTATCCACCATGTGTATAATTTTGATGCTGTAAAGTAGTTTTTTACTTTGCTACATCATATTAAAACGCCTTGAAAACATAAAGTTTTCAAGGCGTTTCTTTTGGGATACCCCCTCAGTATTTTTCACGTATTTCATAGGTTCCGAAATTAGAATATGAATTTTAATTCGAACATTGTACATCGAACCTTTATTTAGCCCAAGCCTTTTCAAATTCAGCATTATCGGGCTTTATCGCAGAAGCAAAAAACTCAACTAACTCTCCTTTTTCGTTAATGAGGTATTTGCAAAAATTCCAAGTAGGTTCTTGCGTATTCCAACCATTTTTATCCTTATCCGTCAACCACGCATACAGCGAGGCTTTATTGCTACCCTTCACATCTATTTTTTCAAAAATGGGGAAAGTTACACCATAATTTTTTTCACAAAAAGATTGAATTTGTTCATTATTGCCAGGCTCTTGACCCAAAAACTGATTGCACGGAAAACCCAAAACAACAGCATTGTCACCATGCGCTTTATAAAATTTTTCCCAGTCGCCATATTGAGGCGTATAGCCACATTCACTGGCGACATTCAAGACAATGACTTTTTTTCCTTTGTATTGGTCAAACGAAATCGTTTTACCATCGATGGTTTTGGCAGATAAATCATAAAATGAAGACATATTGATAGGGTTTGAAACACTAACAGTCGCTGTGTTAGTAGGTCGGTGATGAATTTCCGTCTTATTGAAACAACTTGTGAAGAATGTTAAAAGTGACATGATGGCAATATATTTCATACTTTTTTTTGTAATTTTTGAATATACCAAATGGTAGTTTTTCAGGTTTGTATCATTTATAAAACCCACAATAATAGTAAACAGCTTATGGCTGATAATGTTTTTAGATTAAAATTATTAATTCTACTTTGGCACTTTAAAAATTTATAAAAATCAAAAACACCGCTCCCGTTCTGCCAATAGGGAAAACAAATCGTCGTTTTTTTAGAGTGCCAAAGTAGGATTAAGTAACGCAGAAGAAATAAGTAGGTCAAATGTACCATCATATTATTCGACGGAGGCGTTGGTAATCAATGACTTACTCTAAAAGAACAGGCTTGGAAAGTGAATTTTGCCAACGCCCCGCAAGAGTTCAGCCCTTTGCGGGAGTCATTTGCACAACGGGGCAGATAATGGCAACGCCTACTGGATAAAGCCTTAGCTTTGGGACAAATTACAACGATTGAATATTTTTATGAAATTAGTTTTTATCAAAATGCACTTTATAATTATTTAAAAACGGAGTGGGAATATCAATCGGCAGTGGCTGAATTGATGAAATATCGGTTGTGATGCTGAGTATGGGTGAAAAACCCAAAACGCTTGATTATCAAAGAGATAGTCAAGCGTTTGTTCGTTTAAAAGAACAAAAATACTGATGAGGTGTAAAGATTTAAAAACAACGCTTCGTTTTACCCATGCCCGTAATTTGACGGTCGAAAAAATAAAGAGGCCATTTGATAATTTGAATTTTAAAAAGAAGATTAGCTTTGTCATACTTTTTTTATTGCTTGATGAAATGCTTAAAAACCATACAAAGGAAACTGAAGTTTTGGTGGGTTTTTATTAAGTGTATAAAATCAAATGAGTTAAACAATAATTAAAAACAATTCTTTAATTTTTTCTAATATGAAACATAATTCATTTATTCGATTATTTGTATTATTCATTATTCTGGCATCACCAAAAATTGGTAGCAGCCAACCACCTCGTGGTCCTTATGTGATATCCCCGAAAGTAAACGCCGATAAGACGGTTACGTTTTCCTATCTTGCACCAAATGCTTCAGCTGTACTCTTGGGTGGCGGGCAATTTGGGGCAGTAGATATGCCCATGACAAAGAATGCGGAAGGTGTATGGTCGGTTACTTTCGGTCCCATAAAACCCGATATTTATCCGTATAGCTTCAAAGTAGATGGTGTTACAGTAAACGACCCCGCCAATGCCAATTTGTTTCCAAACGAGCGTTTCAAAGGTAGTTTGGTAGAAATCCCGTCTGATGTTCCAGCGATTTATGCCATTAAAAACGTAGCCCACGGTACTGTTTCTTATGAATATTATCCATCTGTAGAAGGCTCTACGGGTACAATAGTGGTTTATACACCACCTGGTTACACCAAAGAAAAGGCAAAAAAATACCCCGTTTACTACCTAATCAGCGGTACAACGGATACGGAAGAGACTTTCTGGAAAGTAGGTAAAGTAAATTTGATGCTCGACAACATGATAGCGGAAGGCAAAGCAAAACCAATGATTGTAGTCATGCCTTATGGCAACCCATTGGCTAAAATTGCCGAACAATCGGGTAAAGACAAGCCTGCCGATGTTACGAGCCGTGATGGAGAAGATGCACTTCGGCGAATGAAATTATTTGAAACCGACCTCATTAGTCATATTATTCCTTTTACAGAGAAAAATTATAAAACACTAAATAACCGTGAAAACCGTGCGATTGGGGGGTTTTCTCGTGGTGGCGGTCAAACGCTCAGGGCAGCCTTCCATAATGTGGATAAATTTGCTTATGTATGCAGTTATGCGTCATACATTTCGCCAACAGAAATGGACAAAAGTTTTACAAACATCACCGCAAACCCTGATAAAACCAATAAAGATTTTAAATTGCTTTTTTCGGGTATCGGTACAGAGGATTTCCTTTACAAAGGCACTTTAGAATGGGAAAATTATCTAAAAGACAAGAAAATCAATGTCAAAAGCTATGTGACCGATGGCGGGCATACGTGGATGAACGTTAAAAAATATCTTAACGAAACTCTACCTGTACTTTTTAAGTGATTATCTAAAAAATTTGTAAATACTTAGGGCTGCCACTAATTACACTAATTTTCACTAATCATTTCTATAAAAATGTCTTATAATTAGTGAAAATTAGCGTAATTAGTGTAGTTAGTGGCAGCCCTAAGTATTTACAAAAATTTACAATATTGTAAATTGCGTATGACTTTAGGAATGTTAAAACAATAAAGTATCAAAGTCAAATAACTCCGAAGGAGTTGAATATGAATAGAAAAACAAGTAAAAAGTAACGTAACTCCGAAGGAGTTGAATTTGAGTAACACCGCAATTCACGTTCCTTTACATACGAGCGTTGATTTGTAATAATAACTTTCCAAAAGTTTCCAACTTTTGGAAAGTTTTGCACGATTAAATATTACGAATCAACGCTCGCATCTATAGGAACATGAAATTAATAAACTTACATTTTATCATAGGAAATACCCGTAAAAGAATGTAAATTTATTCCTGTCTCATTCCTTAGATTAAAATACCCTCAAAATTTTAATAAGCTACTCAATAAAAAATTGGGCATATCGCCAACTGGTTGAAGAAACGAAACAATTTTAAACAATTACGCTACATTATAAAAGTTATACGGTGGCTTATCCCAACAACATTGCAGGTTCTTTTGTTGCCCCATTTGAAGGCAAACACGATTGGTATTTCTAAAATAAAACGACAGAAAATGTAGATAAGTAGGTAGATGAAATAATCGACAATTTTATTTTTCATAGTACACTGATAATGAATATATTACAAGTCGTATATCGTACATCTATTATCGTACATCTACTTAGACATAAAGAAGCGGCAAAAAAGTGAAATATGACTAATAGTAATAAACCACAATACAGCCTTTTGGAATTAGTAAAATATTTTTTCCAATTGGGTTATTTAGGCTTTGGCGGACCCGTTGCATTAGTAGGATATATGCACAGAGATTTGGTTGAAAATCGAAAATGGATTTCGGAAGACGACTATAAGGAAGGTATGGCTTTGGCGCAACTCTCACCCGGTCCAATGGCGGCTCAATTGGGTATCTATTTGGGTTACGTTCACTATGGTGTTTTAGGCGCAACTTTGACAGGTATTGCCTTCGTTTTGCCTTCTTTCATTATGGTTTTAGTGTTGGGAATTGCCTATAAAGAATATGGTGGATTGAATTGGATGCAAGCCATTTTTTATGGTGTGGGTGCGGCAGTTATTGGAATAATTGCCATTAGTGCTTATAAATTGACAACAAAATCAATCGGAAAATTAAATAGTGCTTCCTTTAAACAAAATTGGCTTTTGTGGTTATTATATGCCATTGGACTTTTTATGACGGTCATAACTCAAAGAGAAGATGTACTCATATTTGTCGGTGCTGGTTTGTTATATATGTTCATCAAATCGCCTCCGAAATGGTCACATAATCCTAAAATAAGTAGTCTATTTTTATTTATTCCGACAATTATTTGGTCAACAGACCAAAAAACTTTATGGAATATTGCTTGGTTTTTCACAAAAGCGGGCGCATTTGTTTTTGGTAGCGGATTGGCAATTGTTCCTTTTTTACACGGTGGCGTTGTGCAAGAATTTGGTTGGCTCAATGAAAAAGAGTTTTTAGATGCCGTTGCAGTTGCCATGATTACACCCGGTCCTGTTGTCATTACGGTAGGTTTTATTGGCTATTTGGTGGGCGGTGTTGCAGGGGCTTGTGTGGCAGCATTGGCGACTTTTTTACCATGTTATCTTTTGACAGTCATTCCTGCGCCTTATTTCAAAAAAATAGCAAAAAATCAATCCATAAAAGCCTTTGTGGACGGTATTACGGCTTCTGTTATTGGTGCTTTGACAGGGGCAGTTGCCATAATAGCCTATCGTACATTCGTCAATACTGAGGGGGTCATAGATTTTATTCCGATTGCAATTGCCGTAATAACAGCCCTAATTTTAACAAAATATAAGAAAATTCAAGAACCTATCGTTATTGTAGTCGCTGCCATTCTTGGCTTAATCATTAAAACATATTTGATATGAACAGAAAAGCGTTTTTACAGAATAGCCTAATCATAGGCGGTGCGTCCATTTTGCCGACCAATAGCGTTTTGGCAGCCAATACCAACTTAAACGGTTTGGACAAATTGGTAGATGCACAAGGAAATTTTGCTTTGCAAACATTGCCCTACAAAGAAAAAAAGTAAAGACTTAGGGCTGCCACAAATTCTACTTTGGCACTCTAAGAAACCTAAGATAAGTTTTTCATGCTTGGCAGGACGGGGGGCTGTTTTTTTTGAACTTTTTAAAGTGCCAAAGTAGAAATAATTCCATATATTTTTTAAGATTTTAAAATCCTAAAAATAATAATCCAACTTCTTTGCTACATTTGCGGCTTAATTCGTTAATAAGTAGATGTACGAAGCAAGATGTACCATGTACGAATTGTAATGCAACATATTGATAATCATAGTAACGCAATTCAAACATTACACATCTTTCGTCATATATCTAATTTCCTATAAAATACCATACGCATGAAGCTGATTGACGGGAAACTACTATCCGATACTATCAAAAATGAAATCAAGGTTGAAGTTGATCAAATGATTGCGCGAGGCGACAAGCGTCCGTATTTGGCAGCAGTTTTGGTGGGTAACAATCCCGCCAGCGAAGCCTATGTGGGCAACAAAATACGCTCGTGTGAGCAAGTCGGTTTTCATTCGACGCTCGTAAGGCGCGATGTAAACGTCAGTCAAACCGAATTGTTAGAAATTGTGAAAGACCTCAATGATAACCCCGATGTGGATGGTTTCATCGTCCAATTACCTTTACCTAAGCATATTGACGAAACGGCTGTTACCTTAGCTATTAACCCTGCCAAAGATGTTGATGGGTTTCATCCAGTCAATTTTGGGCGCATGACGCAAGGCTTACCTGCCTATCTGCCAGCCACTCCCGCAGGGATATTGGAAATGCTGAAACGATATAAAATAAAAACGGCTGGCAAAAATTGTGTCGTGATTGGGCGAAGCAATATCGTGGGTACGCCCATGAGTATATTGCTCTCGCGCAAAGGTTGGGATTGCACAGTGACTATAGCACACAGCCGTACAAAAGATTTAGAAAAAGTCTGTAAAAAAGCGGATATATTAATTGCCGCCATTGGTGTAGCGCATTTTGTAAAAGCCGATATGGTGAAAAAAGGTGCCGTAGTGATTGACGTAGGTATGAATCGTATTGACGATGCCACTAAAAAAAGTGGCTCGCGCTTGGTCGGTGACGTAGATTTTGATGCCGTTGCGCCTAAGTGCAGCTACATCACGCCCGTGCCTGGTGGCGTTGGGCAAATGACGGTGACATCTTTGATGTTGAATACCTTAAAGGCAGCACAAGGCGGCGTATTTTAAAGTAATAACTGTGACTTTTTCATAAATAGTTGTCTATAACAAAAAGCAAAAAATTGAAAAAAAAAATAATACCCCCTCAGTATTGGGCGTTATTAAATCAATTTTTTACTTTTGTGACCTTAAATATTAGATATTCTAAGAATCACTAAAATACTTAAACATAATTTTTAAAACAGTTTTTTTACAAACATAAAATTTGGTATAATATGTATTGGACGCTTGAATTAGCCTCACAACTTGAAGAAGCACCATGGCCTGCAACTCGTGATGAACTCATTGACTACGCCATTCGCTCGGGTTCTCACATCGAAGTGATTGAAAATTTACAAGAATTGGAAGATGAGTTCGAACTCTACGAAGGTATTGAGGACATCTGGCCCGATTATCCTCGAAAAGATGACTTCTTTTTCAATGATGATGAATATTAATGGAACTGTGAACTGTATAACTGTGAACCGTAATTGGGTACAGTTCACAGTTATATAGTTCACAGCTAA
Source organism: Saprospiraceae bacterium (assembly GCA_043768285.1). Classification (GTDB taxonomy): domain Bacteria; phylum Bacteroidota; class Bacteroidia; order Chitinophagales; family Saprospiraceae; genus JAAFJT01. The sequence goes on from JAYVKQ010000134.1 coordinate 6,889, forward strand.
ACAGTTATAAGTTTCGTCACATTCATTTTATAATTACGCCCCACGGGGATTTCTTTTTCTTTTATTTTGACAGAATTGCTGCCGAGTGCGCTGATTTTATCAATCGCAACGATATAGGATTTGTGTACCCTCAAAAATTTATCTTCTGGCAATTTTTCTTCTAAATAACTGATACGTTGATAGGTTATCAATGATTCCTTATCGGTTTTGATACGCACATAGTCTTTTAGGCTTTCGATGTAAAGAATATCTTTCAAAAAGACCTTTTTCATTTCGCGGTTCACCTTAAAATATTTATAGGCTTGCTCGTAAGTATCGGCGGGGTTGCTCGACATGGGCATAGGTATTTCCTCCGCTATTTGTCGGCGTTGGTGATATTTGTTCATGGCTTTTTCAAAACGCTCAAAAGTGATAGGTTTCAAAAGAAAATCCAACACGTCAAACTCATACCCTTCCAGAGCGTGTTCGCGGTAAGCCGTAGTAATGATGACGTAAGGTTTTTTATTCAAACTTTTGAGCAACTCCCACCCTGTCATACGTGGCATCTGAATATCTAAAAACACGAGGTCAATATCTTCTTTTTGCAAAATAGCCGATGCTTCGAAGGCATTGTGGCAACTGGCAACCAAAGCCATATTCGGCGTTTTCATTACGTGAGAGGTCATAAGTTCGGTAGCCAAAGGCTCGTCATCTACAATTAGGCATTTAATGGTCATAATTATATAGTTGATAGTTGATAGTTAAAATTTCAAAACAGGCATTAACGACTTCAATAGTACGCCGACCTCTTCGTGACGCTTAGAATTTTCTATTTTTAAATCTTCATTTTTTATAACAGTTGCCCCCTCAGTATTGGCTTGCTTGGTATCCAGTTTTAAGACACTTAAAAAGGTATTGTCTTCGCGCATAGTTTTCAATTCAAAATGTGCTCCGTAGTGGATTTCTAAACGGCGTTTCAGATTTCCGAGACCCAAACCACCGCCTAAGCCCATATTGTACCCATCGCTATCGCAAATACTATTTTCTATTTTAAACGTCAATATATTTTTTTTCAAAGTAATATCAATGTGAATCCAACTATCTTGCACAGCATTTCGTGCGCCATGTTTGAACGCATTTTCTACCAAAGGTAAATACAAAAGTGGCGGAATATTGATATTTTTTATAGCTTTCGCAATATTAAGTTGAATATCCAAACGATTGCCGTAACGTATTTTTTCTAAATCAATATAGTTTTTGATGTAATCAATTTCTTTATCAATATCAATAAAATGCTGTTTGCTATCGTACAACATATAACTCAGAAGAGAAGATAAGCGATAAATCATATCCGATGTTTGGGGCGAACCTTTCATCGAAAGCATATAGATATTGTTCAAGGTATTGAATATAAAATGCGGTTGTACCTGCGATTTTAAAAGCTCTAACTCGGCAGCCACTTTTTCTTTTTTCAATTTTTCAGAAATATGTTGTTGCTCTTTCCATTTGCCAATAAGGTGTATCATTGCACCTACGCTGGCAATTAAATGCACCTGCACCGCGCCCATCATTATTTTTGGATAATACAAAAGATGCTCGTCTAATTTATCAGGATGTAACATGGGGTAAATGACTTCAAGAAAAATGGCGCGCCTCATAAGCCCAAATACAATCATACTTGCCGCCAAACTCATCCAAAAGTAAATTGGTTTTTTTGAAAATAAAAAACGCTCAACGGTTATATATATGGTGTAGTATGTCCCTGCCATAACGACAGGAACCAAGCAACAGGCTTGAAGGAAATACTCCCAATATTTGTCATTGATATTCCCCTCTGGAAGCCATACATATAAAAAATAAACAGCCCAAAATAAAAAATGGGTCGCTACGGTACGATAATTCATTATTGGCATATGGATTATATTTTTTATCATCGTTTATATATGTTGTGCTGCTGTTCAAAAATTTAAGAGCATAGTAAAGGTACAGGCATACAGGCAACCAAAATGTTTATTTTGCCAAAATAGATTATTCTTATGCTGAAATTCAAGATTATATCTATAATTAAAACAACTATTATTACTTTTGCGACAATATAAAGAAAAATTAAATAAATATAATGAAAATCAGATTGTGCCTTGCGACCTTTTTGGGTCTATCTTTATTTTTTACTTATTGCAAATCGCCTTCTACCACTTCTTTAAGTACCCCCTCAGTACCTACCGCAGTTGAGAAGAAAATTGAATATGAACGTTGGCAACAACGTGCTGAATATACTATGGACGTGGATTTTGACCATACCAAACACCAATATTCAGGCAAACAGAAGTTGGTCTATTTCAATAATTCGACTGACGAATTGGATAAGGCTTTTTATCACCTTTTTATGAATGCCTTTCAACCTGGCAGTGCCATGGACATCCGCAGCCGATTAATTGCTGACCCAGACCCCCGCGTTGGTGACCGCATTTCGAAGCTAAAACCTAACGAAATAGGCTATTTGAACGTCAAAAACGTCATGATGAATGGTAAGCCTTGCATTTTCAATACACAAGGTACGATATTAGAAGTAACGCTTCCTGAAAAAATTGCCCCCCTCAGTAAAGCAACCTTTGAGTTGGAATTTGATGGGCAGGTGCCGCTTCAAATACGCCGCAATGGGCGCATGAGCCGCGAAGGTGTGGATTATTCGATGGCACAGTGGTATCCCAAAATGTGCGAATACGATTATCAAGGCTGGCACGCCAATCCCTACATCGGACGCGAGTTTTATGGCATTTGGGGCGATTTTGATATCACTATTCGTATTGACCAAAAATATACTTTGGGAGGAACTGGCTACCTCCAAAATCCTGAAGAAATAGGCAAAGGCTATGCACAAAACGCAACGCCAAAAGTCGAAAACGGCAAGCTGGCTTGGCATTTCAAAGCCAACAATATCCATGATTTTATGTGGGGTGCTGACCCTGATTATAAGCATACCACTAAAATGTCCGAAAATGGTATCCTTCTGCGGTTTTTCTATATTCCAAGTGCTAAAACAGAGGCGTGGGAACAATTGCCCAGCGTGATGGCGAAGGCATTTCCATTTATGTGCGCTAATTATGGGCAATATCCCTACAAGGAATTTTCGACCGTGCAAGGCGGCGACGGCGGCATGGAATATGCTATGTCCACGCTCATCACGGGCGAACGCAATCTGGGTAGCCTTGTTGGCGTAACGGTACATGAGGGTTTTCACTCGTGGTATCAAGGCGTTTTGGGTTCAAACGAAGCCTTATATAGTTGGATGGACGAAGGTTTTACATCTTTTGCCTCCAACTACACTATGAATTATTTGAAACGACAAAAGCTACTGCCCGGCTTAAAACCAGAAGAGGGCGACCCTATGCAAGGCGATGTAGAAGGTTATGCGCGTTTTGCTTTAAGTGGCTCAGAAGAGGCTTTGACTACTCACTCTGACCACTTCAATACCAATACAGCTTTTGGTATTGGCTCTTATGTGAAAGGGGCTACCTTTTTGCAACAAATCAAATATATCGAAGGCGAAAAGGCTTTTAATAAAGGTATGTTGGATTATTTTAATACCTGGAAATTTAAACATCCAACGCCTAATGACTTCATCCGCGTACATGAAAAAATATCGGGTTTGGAGTTAGATTGGTTTAAAGAATATTTTGTAAACACCACATATACAATAGATTACGCAGTAGAAGCCGTCACAACTAACGGTAACAAAACAGCCGTAAGATTGAAAAGGGAAGGCATTATGCCGATGCCTATTGATGTGGTTGTAACCTATGACAACGGCAATAAAGAAACGTTTTACATTCCTTTAGATATTATGCGCGGTGAAAAACCTGCTGAAAATGCGTTTAAACGTACTGTCTTATCAGATTGGGATTGGGTGCAACCCGCTTTTAGCTTCGACATCAATAGTACAATCAGCAAAATTGCCCAAATAGAAATTGACCCGAGCCAACGCATGGCAGATGTGAAAAGGGAGAATAATGTTTGGAGAAAGTAATTAAACGCAACGCTTACGTTAGGGAAACTTTTGAAGTTTCCCTAACGTTGGTGCATAACAAACTACATAACACATACCTATGATAATATCCGCAATAGTAGCCGTTGCTAAAAACGGTGTGATTGGGCAAGACAACGAGATACCGTGGTATTTGCCCGCCGACTTTGCCTATTTTAAACGCGTAACACTCAATCACCACATCATAATGGGGCGCAATTGCTACGAAAGCATTGGGCGACCATTGCCTAAGCGGACAAATATCATCGTCACACGCAACCCATTTTATATCGCTACTGGCTGCATCGCAGTACATTCAATTGCCGAAGGTTTGAAGATTGCGGAACAAAACGGCGAAGAAGAAGCCTTTATTATCGGCGGTGGTCAGATATATGAACAGAGTATGCACCTATTGGACAAACTCTATATTACGGAAGTAGATTTGGATACTGAGGGGTCTGTTTTTTTTCCAAAAATAGATACCGATGAATGGCAATTGGTTTCCGTAGAAAAGCATTTGAAGGATGAAAAGAATGAGTATGATTATGTGTTTAAGGTATATGAAAAGAATGAACAAGCGGTTGAGGAAACTGATTTTGATAGATTTTTGATTTTTTTTG
>JAYVKQ010000135.1:0-15987 GCA_043768285.1 Saprospiraceae bacterium
AATTCGACGGTACATTTTGACCAACTTATTATTTACTCGTTACTTAGTGCATTATTTTAATTTACTTCGCGGTTGTTCCCCCTTGGGGTTAGGGGGTAAAAAAAGCCTATGAAACGATTATGTCTCATAGGCTTAATAATTTTCAAACAATTGGATATCAATTATTTAGCGCGTACACTGATAGAGATACGACGGTTTTTCGCCTTACCTTCTTCTGTATCGTTGCTGGCAACAGGGTTTCCAGAACCATAACCTTCTGACTCCATACGGGTTGCAGCAGTACCCAATTTTACCAACTCAGCCATAACGTTTTTAGCACGCTCACCCGAAAGCTTCATATTACCCGCAGCATTACCTGTGTTATCTGTATAACCGCCAATTTTGATTTTCACATTCGGAAACGCTTTCATAATAGCCGCCACGTTTGCCAACTGGGCAGCCGATTCGGGTTTCAAAACAGCTTTGCCCGTTTCAAAAGTTAAACGGTCAAAATCGAACCAGCGTTGTTTGCTGATAGTGTCTGTACCTTGAATAAAAGATACGATACCATCTTCCAAAGAGCCTTTTGGAACATCTAAGACCACGCCACCAGGCAGGCTTACTTTGAACATTTCGCCTATTTTGACAGCTGCATCGGCAGCAGCGTCTTTTACGTCGGCAGCCGCATTTTTAGTCGCATCAACGGCTTTATCTACTATTGAAGTATCAATTTTAGGCGCATTGCACGATTTCCAACCATACAAACCGCCCAAAACCAAGGCTGCGCCAATCAGCCAGGGCCAGAAATTGAAGCCGCCTGTATTGGTGTCAATATTAGTATTGATATTGGGTGCGCCACCCAAATTAGGCATATTCGCAAATCCTAACAACGAACCCATACCCGCAGGAAGTGCCGCTTTGACAAAGTCAGATTGGCTTGATAGTAGGTTCATCAAACCCGATACGCCCATGCCTTGTGATGTCACTTGTTTGCCAATACCACCCATTAATATAGGCGCAACAAGGCTCAAAAGTGACGAAACTGAACCACCTTTCAAGCCACTTACTTGCCCAATAAGACCCGCTATAGCACCCATTTTGTCGCCTAAAAGCGTTTTTAAAATGCCACTGCCCGCGCTCAATAAGCCATTGGTAGCCGAGCCGCCACCAAGCATTCCACCCAGATTGTCCATAATACTGCCATCATGTCCGCCATCTTTGATGAGATTTAGCAAAGTATTTGCACCATTTGTGGTTGAGCCAGATTGAATAACACTGCCCAATAAAGTCGGTAAGGCTGCACCAATACCCGCTGTAGTAGCCGCAGGGCTTTCCCCCAAAAGACCGCTGATTGCGCCTAAAGTGTTGCCGCCTGTAAGTTGAGTTTTAACCAAGTCAAGTAAGTTCATTTTTTCTAAAATTTAAGTGAATTAAATAATGCTTAGTACACTTATTAAAAAGGTTAAAGCATGCATTAAGACGTAAAAGTATTAGTTAGATACTTGTTTTGCAAAGAAAATGTCAAAAAAAAATGACTGTTGCGAATTTAAAAATTATATATATCTTTATCCTGCGCATAATTTGTTTTAAATCATATAACAACATATTTAATAAAAATCACTATGGCGAAAAAAATTTACACACAGGCTACCCCCAAAAACCTACTTTTTGCATTAATGTTCATTTTTACACATACTACACCTTACCTGTATGGGCAAACATCCATCATTGAAAATGGCATCCAACAGCTTATCAATGACCCCGTTATGCGGCATGGGCAAGCGGGTATTTGCATCATGGATGTGCAAACAGGGCAAGTCTATGGCACATATAATCAAGATATGAGCTTGATACCTGCGTCTAATATGAAAATTGTCACTACAGCAGCAGCTTTGAAGATATTGGGCAGCGATTTTACTTTCCGTACCGATTTACAATATGAAGGCGAGATAAAAGACAGCGTATTGTATGGTAACGTTGTCATAAAAGGCTACGGCGACCCTACATTGGGCAGCCCACTATTTGATAGTATCGCTTCTTTTGCAATGGTATTAGATAGTTTTGCCTTAAAAATCAAGACATTGGGTATTACCAAAATCAATGGAAAAATAATTGGCGATGGCACAGCCTTTGAAAAAGCAACCGCTGTATCTACTTGGCTATGGGAGGATATGGGCAATTATTATGGCGTGGGACCCAGTGGATTGAACATTCACGAAAATTTATATTATCTCAATTTTTTTCAAAACCCAAGCGTTGGCAGCCCCCCCTCAGTATTTGGCACTACGCCGCAAGTGCCGCACTTCAAAATGTATAATGAGGTCAATTCGGCGGCAGGTGGTGGCGACAACGCCTATATATATGCAGCACCCTATGCACGCACAGGTATTGTGACAGGCACTATCCCTGCGGGGAATGGTTCTTTCAATATAAAAGGCTCTATACCCGACCCGCCTTATTTGGCAGCGTGGCATTTGAAGCGGGTCTTGATTGAAAAAGGCATTATGGTTTCAGATTCAGCAACAACCCAGATTTTTCTTGAACAAAATGGCATACCTACCCTATCGCGCACAACTTTCTTTATCTGGCGGTCTCCAGATTTAGCTACTATCGTGAAAAGAGCCAATTTGCAAAGCGTCAATCTCTACTGCGAGGCAATGGTAAGGGCTATTGCGCTACAACAAACTGGCTTAGGGTCAAACGATAAAGGGACGGACATCATCAAACAGTTTTGGCAGTCCAAAGGGATTAATATGGATGGTTTCTTTATGCTCGATGGTTCGGGCTTATCGCCGCGCAACGGCATTACACCCTACCAATTGACTCAGATGCTACGCACTATTGGCGTTGATAATCAATGGTTTATACCTTTAAATAATTCACTACCTGAAGCAGGCAAAACGGGCACTATGAAAGGTATGTTCCGTAGCTACCCCTCAGTATTTGGGAAGCTCCGCGCCAAAAGTGGTACTATTTCGCGCGTGCGTGCATATAGTGGCTATGCCGTAGCACAAGATGGGCGGCAACTCGCTTTTTCTATTATTTTGAATAATTTTACGTGCTCGCAGAACGATATTCGGAAACGGTTGGAGAAGTTTATGGCTGAGATTGTGAAGTTGTAAGTTATATCAAAATATTCTCCTTTTTTTTCAAACATCTCAATAATTTCCTACATTTACCATTAATTAACTCAACTCTCGTTTTTCACATTATAAATTCAAAATGAAAATCTTTAAGTTTTTTCTCTCACTGGTAGCCACATTTGGCTTAGTGTATGCTTTAAACACATCTCTAAACATCAAGGGCGTACCTGTTCCAGCACTCGGCAAACTACTAAATCCTTTTACGGGCTTTTGGCAAAATGGTGAAAACGTTGCCGATATGCCAACGGATAAGACATTTGCAGCACTCACCAAACCCGTCAGGGTCGTTTATGATGACCGTGCAGTACCCCATATTTTTGCAGAAAATACGGACGATGCCTACTTCGTACAAGGCTATCTGCACGCCACCAACCGTTTGTGGCAAATGGATTTTATTACCCACTATGCGGCAGGTCGCTTGTGCGAAATGTTAGGCAATAGACCCCTTAATCCTAAAAACCCGAGTTTTACGATGGCTAACGTGGATAAACTCAATCGCCGCCGAGGTATCCTCCGCAGTGCTGAAGAAAACGTGAAGGATTGGGAAAATGATAAAGAAAATTGGCATTATGTACAAGCCTATTGTGCAGGCGTCAATGCTTACATTAATACGTTGGAATATAAAAATTATCCCGTCGAATATAAAATTTTGGGTGTAAAACCCGAAACATGGTCGCCTTTAAAATCAGCCCTTTTTGCCAAGCAAATGGCAATGGATTTGTCGTTAGGCGAAGAAGATATTCGCACCACTAACGCTAAAACATTATTCGGTGGCGATTTTGATAATCTTTTCCCAACATGGTATAAAGAGCAATCGCCCATAGTACCAGTAGGTACAAAATGGAACACAGAAGGGGCAAAATGGGCAGTTCAACAAGGCACAAAATGGACTGCCAACGAACCTAAGCAAGCCCCACTCAGTACCCGCGAGATGTTGGCGTATAATTATGTTGAAGAAATGCAACCCGACCCAAGTAATGGCTCAAACAACTGGGCGGTGGCGGCTTCAAAAACCAAGAATAAAAAGCCTATACTCTGCGGTGACCCGCATTTAGCTTTGAAATTGCCGTCTATATGGTATGAGTTGCAAATCAGTACGCCCGAAATGAATACGTATGGCGTTTCTCTACCCGGTCTTCCTGCCATTATTATTGGCTTTAATGACCATATCGCGTGGTCGCCTACCAACGTTGGGCATGATGTAGTAGATTGGTTTTCAATCAAATGGAACGACAAAGGCAAAACGGAATATATGCTCGATGGTGCGCCCAAAAAAGCGGAATTGCGCATCGAGGAGATTAAAATCAAAGGCGGCACGAGCATTTTTGATACTGTGCGCTACACCTCTTTTGGTCCCGTTGTTTATGAAAATGATACCATGCCCATGAGCAATATGGCTTTTCATTGGGTTGCTAACAAAGTACCTATGTCGCTCATCACAACATTTTCAAAACTCAACAAAGCGAAAAACTATGATGAATATTCGGCGGCGATAAAAGATTATAATGTACCCGCCCAAAACTTTTCTTTTGCTTGTAAAGACGGTGATATTGCCCTAAAAGTAATGGGCGCAATTCCTGTCAAAAAGCCAGGACAAGGGCGTTTTGTGGAAGATGGTTCGGTCTCTGCCAACGCATGGCAAGAATATGTGCCGAAAGAACAAAATCCAGCGTATCGCAATCCAGCGCGGGGCTTTGTATCGTCTGCCAATCAGCACTCAACGGATCCAAGCTATCCTTACTATTATCATTCAGAATTTTTTGAAGCCTATCGTGGGCGCATTGTCAATAATATGCTCGCCAAATCTGATAGTTTCACGGTAGAGGATATGATGAAAATGCAAAATAGCAACTACGGCTTAATGGCGGAGGAAACACTACCTTTGATGATGAAAAACCTCGATAGTGCAGCTTTAAACGCCGCAGAAAAAGCCATTTTAGCCGACATACATGGATGGGATTTGAATTATGATGCCGACAAGAAAGCACCCATTTATTTTGAAGAATGGTTTAACAACTTCCATGATGCCGTATGGGACGAGGTATCTTCTCAAAAAAATGCCAGTAATATAGCCAAGCCGCGCGTATGGCGCACTATTCAAATATTGCGTGACGAACCCACCAATAAGTATTTTGATAATATCGCTACCGCTAATGTCAAGGAAACGGCAAAAGAAATATTGACCGAAGCTTTTAAGAAAATGGTAGTAGATATACCTAAAATCACGTCAGAATTGGCAGCCAGAGATCCTAAAAATCCAAAATTTGATTGGGGCACATATAAAGATACCGAAATAGCACACGTATCGAGTATCCCAGGCTTTAGTCGTTCACATATATATAATGGTGGCAATCGTCGTTCACTCAATGCGCTCACAAAAACCAATGGACCCTCTTGGCGTATGATTGTCGAATTGGGCGATACGCCACGCGCTTTTGTGGTCTATCCCGGTGGGCAATCAGGGAATGTAGGCAGCCCCAACTACGCTAATTTTTTAGATAAGTGGACAAAAGGTGAATACTACGAAGCGGTGTTTATGCGCTCACCTGATGATAAAAACCCGCGTATTAAAGCAACGCAAACGTTTAATAAATAAGATTAGTAACGGGTAAATAATAAGTTTTTCATGCTTGGCAGGACGGGAGGCAGTTTTTGATTTTCATGTATAAAAATTTCCAATTTTTATACATGAAAATCAAAAACCTTCTTGTATTTTTTAAAAAAAATTGAAAATAAAACGAATAAAATGACAGATACAGTAAATACATTCAAAGATAAAATAATCGGCTTGGGCGTAGGCGGTGGAGCCATAATTGTGTTAGGCTATTTGGCACAAATCCAATTTGAGTGGTGGTCAATCGCGCTGGTCGCGTTTTTTGTCGGCTGCGTAGTGGGCAAAACACCTGTCCTATCTTTTACTTATGGCACAGCAGCAGTTACCCTTTTGTGGACAACCTATGCAGGGATATTGACCAACGCGAACAACAATTTGATGAGCGATACGATGGGCAATATGTTTGGTGGCACATTGTCAGGTACGCAATTGACCTTGTTTTCGGGCATCATTGGCGGCTTGGTCGGTGGCTTTGCGGCTATGGCGGGTGCGCAACTGAGAGAGTTGATTAATGATAGAAAGGCATAGTTTTTTTGTTAAAAACTGCCTAAAATACTGAGGGGGTGCTATCTGATTGGGATATGCACCCCCTCAGTATTTTCACTGATTAAACAAAATTATGCCACGGCTTTACGGTTATGCCATTGCTTCTGTTTTGAGTTTGATTGCCGCCATAAATTAACAAATTTTCTACATTTTGACCGCTTATCGTTGAAAAATAGGACAATCCTTTGAAAAAATCGGTGTTTATTGTTTCCCCCGCTTTTAATTCAATTGCCGATAGTTTTCCTTCATTTTCTAAGACAATATCGACTTCGTTGCCTGTTTTATCCCGCCAATAATAGAGATTATCACTCTCGCCAATATTCAATCTGTTTTTGAGCAATTCACTGACGATTAAATTTTCAAATAAAGCACCTTTGGCAGAGTGTAGGGTAATTTGCTCGGCACTTTTGATACCTAATAACGAACAAACGATACCTGTGTCATAAAAATAGAGTTTAGGTGATTTCATTATCCTTTTATTAAAATTATTGTAGTAAGGCTTTAAGAGATAAATAATATAACTACTTTGCAAGACACCCAGCCAAGAGGCAACCGTTTTTTGGTCAATATCGCAATCATTAGCCAATGATGCCATATTGAGTATTTGTCCTGTTCGTCCTGCACACATCCGCAATAACTTTGTGAAAGCCATGAGGTTATTTATGTTTTTAATTTGCCTAACATCTCTTTCGATATATGTGCTGATATAGTTTGGATACCAATCGGTAGGACTTATATCATCTGCAATCACTTCGGGATAGCCACCCGAAAAAATATGCTCGGCATAGTTGTTTTTAAGAAAAGGACTTGCATTAAGTTCTGCCAATGATAAGGGCAAAAGTTGTAAATAAGCAATGCGTCTCGAAAGACTTTGGCTGATATTTTCTTGTAACAGAAAATTATTAGAACCCGAGAGAATATATAAACCCTTCTTTTTTGTTTCATCCAAAAACTGTTGCAGATAGGAAAATAGGTGGGGTACTTTTTGAATTTCGTCAAGTATAACGCCTTCACCTTTATTGTATTGACCTAAAAAGCCACGTGGGTCGGTAGTCGCAAATTCTAAAATATCTGGATTTCCTAATGACACATAGGTTTTTTCTGGAAAAACGCTTCTAAGAAGGGTTGTTTTACCACTTTGTCTTGGACCAACAACGGCTACACTCCTAAACGTTTTTGCCAAACTTACGAGCCTATCTTTTGCTATTCGATTTATCATGTCTTTATTATATTTTAGACAAATGTAGAATTAAATTCCATATTTGTCCAAAATTATTCCATATTTTTAAATTCCTTTCTTAAATCTTACTACCTTTATTGTCCAATATTTATTAAAAATCATAAACAAACAGAAATATGAACAGACGTGATATTCTCAAAAATGGACTACTTGGCTTGGGCAGTTTAGGTATAGCAAACGCACAAGCAAAACCTACTTTTGACAGCGATTTTAAGAAAAAAAAGAAGCATAATTTCACTTTTTGCTTGAATACCAGCACCATTATGAAGCAAAATGTGGGTCTGGCGAATGAAATAAAATTTGCTGCCAAAGCGGGTTTTGATAGCATTGAAATATGGATGCGCACCCTCGATGCCTATATCAAAGGCGGCGGCAAATTGGCTGATATTCGCAAATTAGCCTCTGACGAAGGTATTCAGATTGAAGATAGTATTGGCTTTGCCGCGTGGATTGTAGATGACGATACCAAACGCACTGCCGCCTTAGAGCAAATAAAAAAGGAGATGGATATGCTGGCGCAAATTGGCTGTAAACGCATCGCCGCGCCCCCTTTTGGCGCAACTACCGAAGCGGGACTTAGCCTCTACAAAGCGGCAGAACGCTATACTAAAGTCTTGGAAATTGGTAAGCAAATGGGCGTATTACCACAATTAGAACTCTGGGGTTTTTCAAAAAATATGCACCTTTTTGGCGAAACCCTATTGGTAGCGGCTGAAACAGGACATTCTGATGCCATTATATTGCCCGATGTGTATCACCTTATTCGTGGCGGGTCGCCATTTAGTGCTTTGGAATTTATCAGTGGTAACAAAATGCAGATGTTCCATATGAACGATTACCCTACCCACGAAGATAAATCAAAACTGACGGATGCTATGCGGGTGATGCCAGGCGATGGTATTGCACCGATGTCCCAAATATTGAAAACGCTCAACGCCAAAGGCACGCCGATAGTTCTGTCCTTAGAAATATTCAATGAAGATGTCTGGAAAATGGACGCATTAGCAGCTTGCAAAATAGGTTTAGAAAAAATGAAAGTAACTGTGGCGAAGGCTTTGGCTTAACCTATATGTATATGACTTAATAGGAACACGGATAACGCGGATTTTATTGAATTTACGCGGATTTGTTTATGCCTAATTGGAAAAAATCCGTGTAAATTCGTTTTATTTGTGTCATCAGTGTTTCTAATTTGTTATATGCCTATATTGTCTCAAAAATACTGAAGGGGTGCTTGTTGAAAGAAACAAGTACCCCTCAGTATTTTTAAAAATTAAAGGGAGTTAAGTGATTGAAAAAAGACTGAAATGTCGAGGCTACGCCACTTTGAGATACCTTTTTTGCTGAAATTTTCTACCGAAATATCGTGGCTACGCCACTTTTTAGGATAAAACCTTTGCTCAAAAGTGGCGTAGCCACGATATTTCGGTAGAAATTTGCGCTTACAGTTTTTACGGTGTAGCGTAGCTACTGCATATAAGTTTTTTTTCAAATCTCCGAACTCAAGTTATATCAAAACATTCAAAAAGAAAATACCCAAAGATGTCTTTCTTATGTTAAAGTTAGGTTAAATTATATTACTTAAATTTACAATATTTAAACAAAGTAAATTATACTTAATTGATTTTCATTTAATTACAAAAAAATATGATTAAACATTTGCAAAATAATGTTTTTGCAGATACACAATAAACTATGGTATATTTGAAATGAATTAGAAAATATTATGATTTAACTGTTTCAAAAACATACATTATGGACAACACACTACTGACAAAACGATTTGGCATTAACTCAATTTTGCGAAGCTCCCTCTCTATCTTCTTATGTTGTATCACACAATGGGCGTTCAGTCAAGCGACCTATCAAACATATAGCGGCTATACCAATGCTATTGCCATTGGGGTATATAATAACGATGTAAATTTTCTAATCAACACCTGTGTAGGCGATAAAGCCACTTACATTTGGACGGACGGAGAAGGCAAGTTATTAGATGCCCAAAGCGATTTCGCGGGTAGTTGCGGGCAATATCGCATTGATGCTTCTGTCTATGATCTAAGAAAAATATCCATTACTGCAGATACGCTTTGGTCTTTTTCGGGACAAAGAAACCCACCGTTTATTATGGGCACAACAAACCTAATGCACGCTTTCGCACTTACAACTTTCAATGCTATTATTGCACATACGACTGAAACTATACTTAAAAACAATGGTCCCGTATCTGTAAATACTGTATTCAAACTCAATTCACTATCGGGAAAAACTATAGATTCTTTTGACCTACGCCAATATTACACCTCAAACGCAATTGTTGCGACAAAAGATAGTGGATTTGTTTTTGTGGGTACTAAAAACGATAGCGTATTTCTGTATAAAAATAAATTTACACCCTCAGTTCCTAATGAAAATATTGATTGTAACGTCAGTATAGATTCAAACCCTTCTCAAGTGCTATGCTTTACTGAAAATAGCGATAGTAGCACCGAATTATTGATAGCATCAGGCAATAGTATTGTAAAAAAAATACTTGATAAAAATGGTAAAATATTGACTACCAATACAGTAGGTAGTCTAACTCAAGATAGTATTATCGTCAGGAACAATCAAGTTATTAAAAAATTGGCGAATGGTACGGTTGCTTTCTCCAAACAGATACCCCCCTCAGTATTGAACCACTTTCCGAGTATCAATGCTGCGGTAGAGATGGCAGATGGCACGTATGTATTAGGCGGGTATCAAAAGTTTTTTGGTTTCCCAGATGATATTCCTACCAGTCAGGATTCGTTGGTATTGGTCACAACCGATGCCAATCTTAACTATCAATCTTTTTATATTGAAGAAAGAAACAGCTATCGGGGGCAGTTCAGTATGGTTCAAATTGATAGTTTGTTGCAATTGATACGATTAGACAACAACCATATCGTGGCAGTTTACAATCATGGTGAAGCGCAATTAGTGCTGAATAACAACCTTAAATTTTCAAAACTACTCAAAAATGGGGCAACTATAACAAGGGAAAATACGAATACATTTTTCGCCGAGACCATTGAAGGTACGTCTATATTCACAAACCTATGTGGTAACTCTTTGATTTTCAATACACGGGTTAGGGCAATCGCTCAAAAAGGGCAGTTTATTGGCATGAATAATTATCATTTTGACTTAGGTAGTTTAACCATAAAAAGTGTAAAAAGTGTGGGTTCGGGCAGTGTTGATAGGTATGGCAATTATAACCGATATGCCTACAATACACCGATACCTGGGCAAAGTAGTATCGCCAATATATCGGTCACTTATGCAGGTGATGACCGTGTCGGTATGGGTACTTTTGAGTATTTGTTAGTCAGATTTAATAATCCGTTATTGGCTGAACTAACCCATATAAAAACCATTCCTTTTATCCAATTTGAACATATTATCCGTACAGGTGATACCACTTGTTTGATTATCTTATCACGGAATGGTGCGCTATTCGCCTATAATCCAGATTGTCTAAACACACCGCCTACGCCTACCATTTATTGCGCCTCAAAAGGCGTAGTTCCGTGGGAGTTATGGTTAGCCAACGTCAAATTCAATAGTATCAACAATACGTCTGAAAAATTTAAAGATTTTAATACAGTAGGCTATTCGGATTATACTAATCTTTCAACAACCATTCAAAAAGGGCAAACCTATTTGCTCAATATCACTGCGGGCTTGAGTTGGTCGGGCATATTGCCCAATGCCTATTGCCGCACTTGGATTGATTGGAATGGGAATAACATTTTTGAAGATGCAGAATTGGTTTTTCAAAATACGAATATCAATCCTTTTGTAGCGGCTATTCGCATACCTACTTCCGCAAAAGCTGGTGCAACGCGGATGCGCATAGCCATGAAATGGGGGAGCTATCCGACAGCTTGTGAGACCTTTGATAAAGGTGAAGTTGAGGATTACACGATTAATATTCAAGAAGGTAGTACAAACCCATGCGACAACGATACGCAAGCACCCGTTTTCAGCAATTGCCCACAAAATATAGTCAAAACATATATCGATTGCGGCACATTCACTTGGACACCGCCCACAGCTACCGATAATTGCGGTACGCCAACGATAACGGTTACATCAAAAATGGGCAATATCGTTACACCCAATGCTTATACCTTGTGCGTAAATGCTGATACAATAATATATACAGCAACCGACACCAAAGGTAACAAAGCCGTCTGTTCTTTTTCTTTAAAAAATGACTGCTTCGACCTTACAGATGTGGGTTCATTGCCGCAAAATGTCACTTTGACCACCACAGGAACTTGTCAGCCATATAAATGGACAGTACCTTATTATACCTTCCCTTGTGGTCGAGGTGATAATAAATATGTGGGTTGGGTTGCCATTCGTTCAAATCCACAAATTTTAGTGTCAAAAGTTGTGAACCTACCTTTTTCTCAAATATTTCAAGATTCGGCGTGTTTCCCGATTGGTACGACGACCGTTGTGTATCAAGGGGCATTTCAATTGGATAGTTTTAATATATCTGTTGTGCAACAATCTGCGAACGACGATGATATAGCCGTAACTATTATAGCTACCCCCTCAGTATTTAGACCTTATACAACTAATACCGTTAGAATTACTGCTAAAAACAATGGCAACTCGGCTTTTTCACATATAAAAATCGAATTCCCATTTCCCGATAAAACGGTGACGGGTGGCTCTGTTATCCCTTCAGTTGGTACTTGGAAAGAATATTGCGCGGGTAATATCAAATGCTACGAATGGAATATCCCGACCTTAGCCGCAAATACTATCGCAATAGTGGATATTCCTTTATTTATCCTTGATGCCGTAGGGAATATATCAGGCACTGCAAAACTCTTGAACTCTACACCAACGGATGGTAACTCAGCGAATAATAGCGCAACAATTACATTGACACAATCTGCACCAACTGCGCGGCAAGCGACAACTATTCAAAAGCCAACGCAGTTGATACCCATCGTCATTCAAAAAATAACACCTACGCTAACAGAGGGAGATATTATGATTGAAGTAGAAAGCCTTGTTTCTAAGGACATACGCTTCTATTTTTACAATCTGGCTGGAAAATTAGCACGGACGGAAGTGCGCTCAGTGCAGCAAGGCAACAACAGTTTCTTATTCGATTTTCATCAAGAAACGCAGGGCGTGTATATGATACAAACGGATTTAGGAACGGGGCATGGTGTGCCTTTGAAGTTTGTGAAGTTTTAGTTGTATAACACAAGAAAAGCCAATATACAAAACAAATTGTATATTGGCTTTTGCTATATATCTGCAACAGCGATAGCATTGAAGAACCTACTTAGCCGCAGGTTTCACTTTCGCTTTTTCTTCAGCTGGGAAACGGTAGTGAA
The DNA here is from genome assembly GCA_043768285.1 of Saprospiraceae bacterium. Classification (GTDB taxonomy): domain Bacteria; phylum Bacteroidota; class Bacteroidia; order Chitinophagales; family Saprospiraceae; genus JAAFJT01. The sequence goes on from JAYVKQ010000135.1 coordinate 12,910, forward strand.
TGTCCCCTTTCAGAAACTCGTCTAACGCGATAATAGACGGATTGGGCAAACGCTCATAGAATTTTGAAATTTCTATTTGCTCTTTGTTTTCTTGAATTTCCTCAATCGCATCAGTTGTAGAAGAAAACTCCTGCAACTTTTGGTTCAACTCGTGCTTCAAATCTACCGAAAGCTGGCGCGCACGGCGCATCACCACGTTCAAACTTTCATAAATATTGCCCGTTGGAGCGACCAAAGCGTGAATATCACGCGCCGTTAGATTGGGGTCAAGACTTTGTACTTTGGACTTGATATCTGACATTGCTTAATTCTTTTATTTTTTTGTTAGAATTTTTAATATATACTTCTGCGTCTTTTTTGAAACGACTTCTTGGAAATTTATCGTTGAAGTCGTTGTATTTTTCTACAACGAGTTTGTGGCGTTCTAATTGTTTTTCAAATATCGAATTAACGGCTAACTCATATTGCGCTTTCAAAATCGTGAAACGCACCTCTTCCGCGCTTGATGTTTCGGGAAAATCCCTTAGCATATTTTCGTACGATTGGATAGCCGCTTGGTAGCGTTCAATTTTATAGTATAAAGCTCCTTCCTCAAAGGCTTTTTTCTCCATTTTCTTGCGCAACTCGTCAATCAACTTATTACACTCTTTAACGCGCTTACTCTCTGGAAAGTTGTTGATGTAGGCTTGAAAACCATCAATTGCTTTCGATGAGTTCTCTTGCTCAAGCCGATATTCGGGCGACACTTTATATTCCGAATAGGCTGACATATATTCCGCTTCTTCTCTCAAAGGCGAATTAGCGAATGTATTGGCAAAATTTTTAAAATAATAACTTGCCGATGTATAGCTCCTATCATTATAGTGCGTGTAAGAATATTTGAAAGAAATATCTTCCAACTCAGGGCGACCTTTGATGCTGGGCATGACCAACTCAAACAGGGCTTGTGCCTTTGTATATTCCTTTTTGTCGTAATATTCAAGTCCTTTTTTCATCATGGTATTGACATCACCGCTTGTCCGAATTTTCTCAAATTCGTTTTTACACGACACCAAAGCCAAGCAAAAAAAGCTCAAAAATGCTATTTTATACATACTTTTCTCCATTGGGCTGCAAAGATAGAATTTATTGCGTAATTGTAATAATAAAATTTCTATGCAATAACGAGAAATAGGGTGGTTATGATGCCCACGCCCTTTGATTTTAACACCCCCCTCAGTATTTGACACTTTTTTTGGATAAAAAATTGCTTATTATTCAAAACTAAATTGCACTTTTGCCTTTTATTTTATTGATAAAATTTGATATTTTTTATTTTACAAATATTTGATTTTCAGATATTTATGATAATTTAATAAGGTTACACAGAGTTGAAAAAAGAGAAGACACAGAGCTTCACAGAGAGGATAATAGTGAGATGGAATTTTCTCTGTGTAACTCTGCGTCTCCTCTATTCTTAACTCTGTGTAACCTTACATTTTAGATTTCTTTAACCACATATTTTAAGTAAACTACTAATGAAAACTATTACAAAAAAGCCAATCACACTTGAAAATTATTTTGCTCCGTTTCGTGAAAAAACCATCGGCTATAATCAGTATTTTAAATCCCCATTCGGGCATAAGCGCATCATCTATGCCGATTGGATAGCCAGTGGTCGTCTCTATCAACCCATTGAGGATAAAATGCTGTCCGAATTTGCACCGTTCGTTGGCAATACGCACACCGAAACCAACGTGTGTGGCACAGCTATGACCCTCGCTTATCATAAGGCACGAGACATTATAAAGCAACACGTCAATGCGGGGCAGACCGATTGCATCATCAGCTATGGCTCGGGTATGACGGGCGTTATCAATAAGTTTCAACGCATTCTGGGCTTGAAAATACCTGAAAAGCAGCGCAATAATATCAAAATCAAGGCAGAAGACCGCCCAATCGTTTTTGTCACACATATGGAACACCACTCCAATCAAACTTCTTGGCTCGAAACGATATGCGATGTCGAAGTCATAAATCCAACCGATAATGGATTGGTTGACTTAGGGCATTTTGCACAATTATTGGAAAAATATAAAAAACGAAAAACGAAAATTGCCGCGATTACGGCTTGCTCAAACGTGACGGGTATCCAAACACCGTATCACGATATAGCGGGTCTGATACACCGTGCGGGAGGGCTATGCTTCGTGGATTTTGCCTGTTCTGCGCCCTATGTTGCCATAAATATGCACCCCGAAGGTCGTGCAGATGAATATTTAGATGCCATTTACTTCTCGCCGCATAAATTTTTGGGTGGACCAGGTACAACGGGCATTTTAATCTTTAACGCGCAATTATATGACAATAAAATCCCCGATAACCCTGGCGGTGGCACTGTGAAATGGACAAATCCGTGGAAAGAGCACGAGTTTATTGATAATATTGAAGATCGCGAAGATGGGGGCACACCGCCATTTTTGCAAACTATCCGAACAGCATTGTCCATTCAACTCAAACAACAAATGGGTATTGAGCTGATGTTGCGCCGCGAAGAACAATTGATGGATATAGTGTTTCCTTATCTCTCAAAAATACCGAATGTACGTATCCTCGCAGGGCATTTGAAGCATCGGCTCGGGGCTATTTCGTTTTATATTGACGATTTGCACTATAACTTGGGTGTAAAGCTCTTGAATGATTACTATGGTGTGCAGGTGCGGGGCGGTTGCTCCTGCGCGGGCACTTATGGCCATTATCTGTTGGCATTAGATGAACAACAATCGCATCATATGGTTGATGATATTCATAAAGGCAATTTTGCATCTCGCCCAGGTTGGATACGCCTAAGTCTGCATCCAACTATGACCGATGAAGAGGTGATATATATCTGCGAAGCCATTGAAGAAGTGGCACAAAACCATACTGACTGGGGCAAAAATTACCTATATGACATCAAATCAAATGAATTTCAGCACCTTCATTTTGAGGATAAAACAGAGGAGTTGGTGGAGGGTTGGTTTGAGCTATCGTAATAGTAAAGCATTGCGGTTTAGGAAAGGGGGTTTGATGATGTAATATATTTTTTTTGCAAAAAAA
>JAYVKQ010000136.1:0-4541 GCA_043768285.1 Saprospiraceae bacterium
CGGAATAATCGTTTGGTTATTGCTCAATATTTGGGTAAAAACCGTTGCGCCCGAAGTGTTTATAAGGGTCAATGTTTTTGTTTTATTAAGCGGCATAGACACCATATCTACGGTTAAAATGTCGTCAGATACTGAGGGGTATGCTTTGAACAAATTATTGACCAATTGAATATCATTGGTGCCTGTTGTTGATTTATAGAAATAAACATTGTCCACAAAAACCGTTGCCGCTGAAGATGATATAATCAATTGCGCCAAGCTCGATTTTGCCTTCAAACCCGTAAAACTACTGAGGGGTATGTCAAAACTTATCCATCTGCCCGTTGCAATAGCAGGTGTACTTGTTGCCGTGTAAGCCAATTCATGCTCGCTATCATCGCCGCCACCAAAAGCGTTATTGGCACCAAAATCTACTAATTTTATTTTGAAATTTGTAGCATCAGGTGACCAAATATCCATGCGGAAATGGGTCATATCTTTGGCATTAACCACTTTTGAAGTAAACTCAACACCTGCAAAAACAAGGTTTGTATATTTTCTGGTCGTATCATTTGTGCCAATAACAAAATTAGACAAATCGGCTTGGTCCCAAGAAGCAGACCATGTATCTACAGGCACATTGGTATAAGCATTGCTGAATAATGAAATAACATTCACCGCTTGCTGTGTCGGTGTTGGAGCCGATGTTGTTGGGTTGGCTGCGGCAACAGCCGCTTTATAGAAATAGACATTGTCCACAAAAACGGTTGCCGTTGAAGATGAAATAATCAATTGTGCCAACTTCGCTTTTGCTTTCAAACCCGTAAAATTACTGAGGGGAATGTCAAAACCCACCCATTTGTTAGTAGCTACTGCTGGATTTGTCGTAGTTGTATAAGCCAATTCATGTTCTGAATCATCACCACCGCCAAATATACCATTTGCACCAAAATCCACTAATTTTATTTTAAAATTTGTAGCATTGGGCGACCAAATATCTATATGAAAATGGGTCATAGTTGTTGCATCAATAGGTTTTGTTGTAAATTCAATCCCTGCAAAAATAAGATTGGTGTATTTTCTGGTTGTATCATTTGTGCCAATAACAAAATTAGACACATCCGCTTGGTCCCACGAAGCCGACCATGTATCCACAGGCACATTGGTATATGCGTTGCTGAATAATGAAATAACATTGGCTGCCAAGGGTGTAGGCGTAGGTGCAGATGCAGTTGGATTTGTCGCTGCGGCAACATTCACTGTCAAAGTACCTGTTGCGTTCACTGTGCCTAATTTAGCCGTAATGCTCGTTGTACCAGCAGCAACGGCAGTTCCTTGACCCGCTACACTAACCGTTGCAACTGCCGTATTTGAACTTGCAAAGGTGAAATTAGCTGCTGCAATTGCCAATGATTGATTGACACTATTAACGGGTACTGTTGCCGCCGTGCCATTGATAGGAAAATTTGCACCTATCAAAACATTCAGCGTTTCAGTAGCAATAGCGGGCGCAAAAGCACCAATAACACCCGCCGCAAGGTTTTCGTATTGAATATCATCAAACCACATCGTATAAGCCCCTTCTTCTGCACCTTCCGCAAAATGGAACAAACCAGTTTCAGCCGTTAGTTTAGAGGCATTCGGAATAGGAATAATGTATTTTTTCCAAGTTGTCGTGAGCGCAATAGCATTCCATTCCATTTGGAAAGTGTTTGTTGTGCCATTATTGCTAATACCTGCCACATTCAAGGCTTTTGCTGCAGACGCTTTTGCCCAAAAACTGATGGCGTTGTATGTTGTTAAATTTTGTGCCATTGCAGCTTTCAAGGCGCCACCTGTATAACCTGCGGCAGGAACAACCACTTTCAAGGAAGATGTACCTGCATTTTTTTCAACCATATCAACAGTAACCGCATTGGTAGAACCCCCGAATGCTTCAAATGTTACGCCTGCTGCGTAATTGTCTGTGAATACAGCTTGTGCAAAGGTATTGGTTTGTGAAGTAACCAAAAGGCAAAGAGCCAATGTGAATAAGGTAATTTTTTTCATCATTCTATTTTTAAGTTTTAAAAGAGTAGGAAATATTTTGTCTTGAACAACTACAACCTGCAATTGTTTGGCAAAACTAACACATACTAAAAGAATATGATGAAAAACAGAGCAAGACAAAAACAGGACAGGTATAAATATAGTGTGTTATAAGTTTAAAATGCCCGTAAGTAATTATCCAAATCCTCCTCAACGGACAAATTCAACCGCTTTTTCAAACGATAACGGCTTTTTTCTACACCCAATACAGAAATATTGAGCAAGGCAGCCATTTCTTTATTGCTCATATTGAGCCGTGTGAGGGCACACATTCGGAGGTCGTTCTGGGTCAAAGAAGGATGCTTTTTAAGTAGTTCTACTGTAAAATTGTGGTTCACTTGGTCGAAATAGTGGGTAAACTGTTCCCAACTTTTTTCGCCCTCAATTTCTGTTTTTAAGGTCATTTTTAACCCCCTTAGTAATTTGTTTTTATCCGTATCGTTGGCAGTGCGTATGGTTTCTAATTCTTCGTTAAGCGCAATTAAGATTTCGTTTTTGTGGGCAGTTTGCGCCGCTTTTGAGATGAGTTCCGCATTTTTTGCTTGAATTTCATCTACCAATTTTTCATTTTGCAATTGCAATAAAGCTTGCTCAGATGCTAACTTTTCGTTGGTAAGGGTCAAGATTGCCGTATCAGACTCTAAAACTTTTTGTCGTAAATCCATTTCTCGGCGTTGGGTATATATCCGCAATGCCAATCCTGCCAACGCCGTAAATGCCATGAGTACTAAAAGTTTAAACCACCATGTCTTCCAAAATGGGGGAGCAATCAGCACATTTATTGTTTTTTCATCACTCCAAACGCCATTATTATTCGTGCCTTTTACCCTAAAAGTATATGTACCAGGGTCAAGATTGGTATATGTCACTAAGCGTTGTTCGCCTGTTGTATTGCGCCATGTATCATCGAAACCTTCCATTTTATAGGCATATTGATTTTTAAGTGGCTCTGTAAAATCCAAAGCTGCAAACTCAAAAGAAAAGGCATTATCGTAATAAGATAGGTGAATGTCAGGAACTTCTTCCAAGTTTTTAGACATAATTGTGCGCCCATCAGGTAATTTTCCGATAGGAACAGATTGATTAAAAATCTTAAAATCAGTTAAAACAACTTTGGGCTTTTCTTCAAAAAACGCAACATCTTCGGGGTGTATAAGTGTCAAACCGTTAATACCGCCAAAATAAAGCACCCCTTCATTATCCAATGCCATAGCCGATTGATTGAACTGATTGGCTTTAAACGAGGCATTGCGTTGAAAGTCAAAATTAAGAAATATCTTTTTTTCAACATCAAACCGACTGATACCTTTGAATGTACTTATCCATAAATAACCGTTTTTATCTTCCAAAATACCCATCACGGCATTTGACATCAAGCCGTTTTGGGTTGTAAAATGTTCAAACTGTTTGCCTTCGCCGAGCCAGAGGTTCAAACCTGCGCTTTCCGTACCAATCCATAAACGCCCCTTTGCATCTTGAAAAATGCACCGAATATCGTTAGCCGAAAGGCTTTGAGAATTGCCTATTTCGTGGCTGAAATGCGTGAAATATCCTGATTTTTTGTCTAATACATTTAAGCCACTCGTATTTGTACCAACCCATACTTGTTTGCTTTTATCTACAAGCACCGTCATCACATCATCGCTTGAAATACTGAGGGGGTCATTTTGTTTATGTCGGTATTGGCGGAAAGCCTGTGTTTTTATATCAAAAAAATTCAAACCGCCGCCTAAGATACCCAACCAAAGATTGTTATTCTCATCTTGGGCAATTGACCATACATTATTGCCACTAATACTAAGGGAATCATTAATCCGAGCGCGAAAATGCTTAAAATTGCCTTCTTTTATATCGAAAAGGCTCAAACCATCATTATAATAGCCCAACCATATTCGATTTTGATTGTCTTCAAAAAGCGTTTTAACCACATTGCCGTAGCCTATTGGGTTGTTAGGAATAGTTGAAAAAACCTTTTTTTGGGTATCCAAAACGTTCAAACCGCCGCCATCAGTTCCTACTAAAAGCCGCCCATCTGTCATTTTGCACAAGCTCAATACAGAGCGATGACTTAACTCACCTATCTTGTTACCAGTCTGAGTATAGGTTTCAAACCATGTTTTATGGGCTTTGAAAACGTTCACACCTCCATTATAAGTGCCAATCCAAATATTTTTATCACGGTCAATAAGAATATCTAATAAAGCATTTGTGTTAAGTGTGTTGGCGGCATTGTGGTAGTTAAAAACGGTTACATCCTGCGTTTCAGGGTTAAAAACATTTAAACCGCCACCATCGGTAGCCAATAGTAATGCGCCTTTGTTGTCGGTAGCAATACCCATAATATTGTTCGAGGTCAATCCGTTTTGAAGCGTAAAACGCTGTATTTGCTTAGTTTTCACATCTATCTTATATAAACCCGATCCCTCAGTGCCGACCCAAATAGAGCCTTTTTTATCAGCAAAAATGGTTTTTCG
>JAYVKQ010000137.1:0-2364 GCA_043768285.1 Saprospiraceae bacterium
GGTGTTTTTGATACCGAATTATATCTGCGTTTTCCCGAACACAACCTCACCATACGCAATATGTGCGATGGCGGCGATATGCCAGGTTTCAGACCTCACTCTGCGAGAAATGACCCGTGGGCTTTTCCCGATGCGGGAAAGTATCAGACGGAATATGCCAATAAATCCCACAGCGAAGGCTTTTTTCCGAAGCCTGATGAATGGCTCACCAATTTGAAAACAGATGTCATTTTGGCATTTTTTGGATACAGCGAATCCTTTGAAGGGCAAGCGGGTTTGCCTCGTTTTAAATCAGAATTAGAGGCTTTTGTACAGCATACATTGGCGCAAAAATATAACGGCGTTACCCCCCCTCAGCTGGCGTTGGTTTCTCCTATTGCTTTTCAGAATTTGTCGGATAAATACGATTTGCCCAATGGTATTAATGAAAATAAAAACCTTGAACTCTATACAAAAGCCATTCAAGAAGTGGCTACCAAATACGATCTTCTCTTTGTAGATGCTTTTAATCCTACTAAAAAATGGTTTGGAACAGGTCAACAGCTCACAATTGATGGTTTTCAACTCAATACTGAGGGGTATCAAAAATTTGCCCCTTATCTGGTAGAACAACTTTTTGAAAACACGGGTATCAAAAACGAAAACAATCGAAAAGCCATTCAAGATGCCGTTTTGGAAAAAGACTGGTTTTGGCACAATGATTTTAAAATTCCCAACGGTGTCCATGTTTATGGCAGACGCTACAAACCTTTTGGACCCGATAATTATCCCGATGAACTGATTAAGGTGCGCCAAATGACCCTCATTAGGGATAGTGCTGTGTGGTTTGTAGCCAATAATTACGCTTTTGATGGAGAAGCTACCGAAAATCGACCTTACAATATCGCGGCTGCCGATGCCAAAACATTGGTCTTAAAACCCGTTGAAACCAACGCCAAACTTATTGGAGAAAACTCGCCTTATCAATATGGCGAAGATGCTTTAAAAAAATTTACACTGGCAGAAGGTTTTAAAATTGACCTATTTGCTTCTGAAAAAGAGTTTACAGACTTAGCCAATCCTGTGCAAATGGCTTTTGATAATAAAGGCAGATTATGGGTAGCAGTGATGCCAACCTATCCACACTATCGCCCTGGTGATGCTAAACCTAATGATAAAATCATCATTCTGGAAGATACAAATAATGATTTTAAGGCGGATAAATTAACCATTTGGGCAGATAAATTGCATATTCCTGCGGGTTTCGAACTCGCACCCGAAGGCGTTTATATTTCGCAAGGTACAAATCTGAAACTCTATACAGATACCAACGGCGATGATAAAGCGGATAAAGAAGAAATCATTTTAAGCGGTTTTGACGACCACGATACCCACCACGTTATCAGTGCTTTTTGTGCCGACCCATCGGGCGCAATTCTCATGGGCGAAGGCGTGTTCCTTCACACAAGCGTTGAAACACCTTATGGAACGGTACGTGGCACAAATGGCGGGTTCATGCGCTATAATCCCAATCAAAAAAAATTAGAGAAAATTGCCCAATTGCCTATTCCCAATCCGTGGGGTATAGCTTTTGATGAATGGGGGCAACCGTTTTTCCTTTCCACATCCAGCCCCGATATGTTTTGGATGACCCCTGGCATGGTTAAGCCGATTTATGGATTGTCTTCACCAACAGGCAAATCCATAATAGAAGAAAAACATAGGGTGCGCCCAACTTCGGGTTTGGAATTTGTATCCAGTCGCCATTTTCCTGATGATATTCAAGGCGATTTCATACTCAACAATACCATCGGTTTTCTTGGCGCAAAAATGCACAAATTGATTGACAGCAGTACGGGCTATACCTCAAAACACCGCATGGATTTGTTCAGAAGCACCGACCCTAATTTCCGTCCTGTGGATTTAGAATTTGCGCCTGATGGCTCGCTTTATGTCGTTGATTGGCACAATACACTTGTGGGTCATATGCAGCACAACGCTCGTGACCCATTGCGCGACCACGTTCACGGACGCATTTATCGTGTCACCTACCCTTCCCGTCCTTTGGTAAAACCTGCCAAAATAGAAGGCGCAAGTATTGAAGCATTATTGGATAATTTGAAATTGCCAGAATACCGCAGTCGATACCGCACAAAAAGAGAGTTAAGAGGGCGCGATAAAAATGAGGTGTATAGTAAACTGCAAGTTTGGTTAAAAAACCTTGATAAAAAAGACGCAAACTACGAGCGTTATCAATTAGAAGGCTTGTGGGTGAGTTGGGGTATTAATAAAATTGATGAAAAGTTGGCTAATACCTTACTCAAATCTAAAAACGAAAAAGTGCGGGCGGCAGCCGTTCAAGTCGTGCGCCATAATATAGCTAAA
>JAYVKQ010000138.1:0-16465 GCA_043768285.1 Saprospiraceae bacterium
GTAGCGTAGCTACGGCATTTCAGTATTTTCACCAATCTCCGAACTCACGTTAGATTAATAAATCAACACAGAATTTGAATTGATTAAAGCAATTACCTCTTTAAAATTGTCAGCTATTGGATTAGAAAAATCGTAATTTTTATATATTCTATTATCCTCTTTAAGAAACCCCAGTTGATGGCTATTGATTAGATAATCGGAAAAACCAATATAGTTTTCGACGTTACTTTCTTGATATTCTTTTAAAACTCTATCAAGAGACCATAAAGAAAACATTTCATTATTCCATCCAAAATCTTCAAAACCATTTACTTTTTGATATAATTCTATGAATTCCTGTGGAAAAGAGTAGTTCAATAGTTTTTCAAATTCGGCAATTTCATTTTTTGATAACCCTGTATTTAATTTTATACCCTTTTCTTGCCAAAATGAAATAGCTTGGTCTATCCAGTTAGAATTTCCCATTTTGCAGAATGTCGTTATATAATCTGTTATGCCTGTAATATTGCCAAGCGCAAAATACCGCCAATGGCTATCTTTTTTGAACCAAGTCACTTGCCGCTTGGCGTAATTGCGGGTATGTTGCTTTATTTTGTCAATGGCTTCGGGCAGGGTCATTTTGCCCTCGAAGTAATCAAACAACTCGGCATAGCCAACAGTTTGCAAAGCGTTTAGATTTTTATAAGGCAATAGGTGTTGCGCTTCTTCTAATTGACCATGTGCCATCATTATATCTACCCGCTTATTAATACGCTCATACAATGTAGCGCGGGGTAAATCTACACATATATATATAGGTGTAAACGTGCGTTGGTTTTTGTTGCCACTCAAAAAATGAGAATACGGTTTCCCGCTTGCCTTCCAAACCGACAGGGCGCGGATGAGGCGATTAGGATTATTAATATCTACTTGCATAAAATAGTCATTATCAACTTCTTGCAGCATTTTTTGTAAATATTCGATGCCCCGCATCTCTAAAAGAGCTTCAAATTCGGTGCGAATACTGAGGGGGGTATCTGGAAACACATCTAAACCTTCGCATACTGCTTTGATATACAACCCCGTGCCGCCTACCATGATGGCATATTGATTTTTTTCAAAAATACTATCCAATATTGCCAAAGCATCGCGTTCAAAATCGCCTACGGAATAGGTGTCGTGGATGGATAAATTGTCAATACCGTGGTGTTTTGCAGTTGCCAATTCTTCTTCGGACGGTTTAGCCGTGCCAATCGCCATTTCGCGGTAGCATTGCCGCGAATCGGCAGACAGAATTTCAGTAAAAAAATGCTGCGCCAATTGAATAGCGAGGGCTGTTTTGCCACTTGCTGTCGGACCGCCAATGACGATAAGGTATTTTTCTTGAACAGACAAATTGATAGTAAGTAGATAATAGGTACCGAATAAAGGATGAAAAAGTATGAAAAATAATATGTTCAAATTGCACTGTCAAATTCATTTGAATGACTACATAACTCATTGATTATCAACGTATCCGTAGAATAAATTCGACAGTACAACTTAACCATTTATTAATTTAGCGTACTTAATCTATTTTCAAAGGCGTATATTTTTTAAATAAAGAATATTTCACCGCTTCTACTTTATCTTGATATTTCTGCCAATCGTTGGTAAAAAAAGCATTGACTTTTTCGATAACGCTGTTGGCTTTGTCCTTTGCTTTGCCGAGGGCAACCATAGCGTTCTCTTGTGGTTTGCCTTGACTTGAGTTAAGCATAAATTGCGCTCTCTGCATAGCATCACTCAACGCATCAGCCGAGCGCACAATACCCTTCGCGTCGCGTGGCGATAAGAATAATTTTTGTAAATTGCCTATGCTATCCTTCACCGCTTTACCCAATTTCGACACTTGTGTTTTGATGCTATCAGGCGCATTAGCACCTAATTGGGCATCTACCAAATCAATCGTTTTATTGGCTTCTTTTAAGCGCGTGAAGGCTTGTGCAGCTTTGTCCGACACTTTTTGGAAATCTTCTAAAACAGCATCTTTGTCTACCAAATCCTTTGTTGTAAGATTTGAACGCGGGTCGAGTTTGACATTTACGTAGGTAGAGTCCTTTTCCTTGCCGTAAGATACCACAAGTTTATATCTGCCTGGCACTACGCTACCGCCCGAAGGCTCATCAGCATCAGGGCGAGGGTCTTCCCAACTTGCTTGACGCACGCCTTTTCTATTCAAAAACCAATATATTTTATTCATACCAGTATCTACGCTGGATTTGAAGGTACGAATAAGTTGCCCCCCCTCAGTATAAACTTGAATGGTTGCTCTTTTACTTGGGTCGCCACCACCGCTGTCACCGCCACCACGACGACCACCGCCGCCGCCTTGCGCAGGTCTTGCGGGGGCTACTTCTGGTTTAGCATCATCCTTTTTTTCCTCCATTTTTACTTGGTTCCAAACGGTAATGACTGACATCGGCGATTTATTTTGCCCTTCATAAATGGCATCGGCATAAAAACGCTCGCCTTGAAAACTTCTAAAACTTGCCAAATACGCATCGGGGGCATCAAAAACCTTGAAATTTTTAGCCAAAACACTGCCTTTGCTTTTTGCCATCTCGCGCAAAGGACGTATATCATCAATAACCCAAAACGCGCGTCCGAAAGTAGCTAAAACTAAATCAGCATCGCGTGGATGGATTTTCATATCAAAAATAGGTGTTGATGGAAAGCCTTGCGTCCATTTTGTCCAGTTTTTGCCGCCGTCAATAGTCACATATAAACCAAAGTCAGTGCCCAAAAACCACAAATTAGGTGCTTCTTGGTCTTGTACAATGCTCAAACAATATGCACCTACTTGACCCTCGTTCACCACACGCTCCCACGTTTTGCCCATATCTATTGTATGGAAAACATAAGGTTTCCAATCGTTCAAGCGGTAATTATTGACCACCACGAAGGCTTCTCCCGCATTTTTTGAAGAGACTTCAATTTGTGGTATCCAGCCCGATTTTGGAAAACCCGCTATTTTACCACTCATATTTGTCCATGTTTTGCCCCCATCAGTTGTGAGTTGCACATTGCCATCGTCTGTACCGACCCATATCACATTTTTATCGGCGGGGCTTGGCGAAATAGCAATAATGGTACAATGGTTTTCAGCGAAAGTGACATCGGGCGTTAAGCCACCAGTGTTTTTCGCACCGTTCATTTTCATGGTATCTTGGGTCGTCAAATCGGGTGAAATAATTGTCCAAGATTGACCACAATCCTTTGAATAATGTACAAATTGTGAACAATAATACACACCACAGTCGTTAAATGGGTCTTGAGCCAAAGCTGAATTCCAGTTATAACGCAAGTCCACTTTTTGAGGGTGTTGCGGTTGTATGCTTTGAGAAGCACCCGTTTTAGTATCAATATAGCCCAAGTTCCCCCCTTGCGACATCGCAAAAGTATAGCGGATATTGTCTTTACGCGGCATTACGTCAAAACCATCGCCAAAGTATAGCTCCTGCCAATCGGCATTGCGAATACCGCCAGATCGCCATACCGCCGAAGGTCCAACCCATGAGCCATTATCCTGCAAGCCACCATATATATTGTACGGAATCTCATTATCAATATTCACATGATAGAATTGACCCAATGGCAAATTGGTTGCAAATTGCCAGCTTGTGCCATAATCGTGTGTAAATGCTATCCCCCCGTCGTTACCATCTATCATATATTCAGGCTTATCGGGGTGTATCCACCAAGCATGGTGGTCGGGGTGTACTTTTTCGTAATCCAAGAGTTCCGTCCACGATTTGCCACCATCTTCACTTTTATGCACCCGACTGAATATATTGTACAAGCGGTTTTCATTTTTCGGGTCGCAATATATTTCAGCATAATAAAAAGGTCGGTCGCCGTTTTCGCCTACTTTACGCCATTTCCCACCGCCGTCATCAGAGCGATAAATACCATTTTCTTTAGCTTCAACTAAGGCATACACCACATTGGGTTTGGTACGGCATAATGCTAAACCGCAACGACCAATATCGCCTTTCGGCAAACCGTCTTTATCGCCGCGTTTTTCCCATGTTTCGCCGCCGTCATGCGTTACATATATGCCCGAACCTTTGCCGCCTGACTTGAAAGTCCACGGTTTGCGTCCGTATTCCCACATCGCCACGATGAGCTTATTGGGATTTGAAGGGTCGCCAATCATATCGGCAACGCCCGTTTGGTCGTTTACGTAAAGGACTTTTTTCCACGTTTTACCACCGTCTGAGGTTTTGAAAACACCTCTATCTTCGTTGGGACCATAGGCAGAACCAATGACACCTGCGAACACAATATCTGGATTGTCGCGGTGAATAACAATGCGATGAATAGCCTTAGTGCCTTTCAAACCCATCGCTTTCCACGTTTTGCCACCATCTAATGATTTGAATATGCCGTCGCCAAAATTTTGAGAATTGCGCGGATTGCCTTCACCTGTACCGACCCATATTTCAGATGGATTGTTTTGATTGACTGCAATTGCTCCGATACTTTGGGTACTTTCTTTATCAAAAATGGGTGTCCATGTAATACCACCTGATGCAGATTTCCACACGCCCCCTGCGGCTGCCCCTGCATAGATAATATCATTTTTCAAATCCACATCAATTGCCGTCACGCGACCACTCATTGCGCCGGGACCAATTGAGCGCGGTTTGAGGTTTTTGAACTGTTCGAGGTCAATTTTTTGCCCCAAAAGGGTCAAAATACTGAGGGGGGTAAGGAAAAGTAATGCCAGTAATTTTCTGTTCATTTCTAATATGGTTTTATGTTATGTACAAATAGGTGCAGTTCATTCATGCACTGCAAGGTCGAAAGATACGACAATGCTATACTGCCATAGGTAAAATAATATATGTTTTGTCGAAAAAAGGTTGGATTAGTCGAAAGTGGTAGGCAAGTGCAACGGAACGCTGTTCCGTTGGTGCGTCATTCAACGGAACAGCATTCCGTTGCACAAAAAAATAGCTCAACCTTGTGACAGATTGAGCTATTGCGTATTAAAAATGGAAACATCTACTTAGAAAATGAATACTAACACATTATTATCCATTATCCATTAAAAAATTACTGTTTCTTAGCTTCGGGAACACCCAATTTTTTGCGTACTAAACTTTGTAAATCGTTGGCTTCGTCAGCATATAATAATGAGCCAGCCGAAGGGTCAATTACATAAGTGAAACCATTTTCTTTAGCTGTTTCTGTAATCGCTTTATTCACGCGGTCATAGATAGGCTGTAACAATTCTTGGCGTTTTTTTGCCATTTGTTGTTGCATATCAGCCTCATATTGTTGAATATCAGCTTGTTCTTTTTCCAATTTTTTCTTTTCAGCTTCCAATTGAATAGGGGCAATTTCGCCTTTTTCTTGCTTTTGTGCTACGGCTTGCGCTTTTGCTTGAAAAGCAATCACCATGATAGAGTCTTTCGCTTGCAATTGTTTTGCAAAGGCTTCTAATTGCGATTCTGCCTGTTTGACTTCGGGCATATCGGCTAATATGGCTTGAGCGTTAAGATAACCAATTTTCTGAACTGCGGGTGCTTGGGCAGTGGCAGCAAAAGCACATAGTGCTAAAACTATTGTTTTTAATACTTTTTTCATTGCTAAGTTTGAACCTGATTTTAAAATTACTTTGCTTGTTATAAAAAATGTTTTTCAAAAAATTCTTAGGTCGTGCGTCAAAATACTGAGGGGGCAAAAGTAGCGGCGAATGTATCAGCAATACTACATATACACGTTATGGTGATATCCGCAGGGCGATTGAAATCGCTCGCTATTGATTTTTACCACGAAAACCCATCAATAGGGAGCGATTTCAATCGCCCTGCGAATACAAAATTAATGCACAACATTTTTTTGTCTATATACGTAATTGCTGTGGTGCTACTTTGCCTTTTACATTTTTTTCACCATCTCCAATATCTGTGGTGTTTTGTCGTAAGTCGCATTTGTGAAAATGATACCTGCCGAGCCGCTTTTATCCAATATTAAGTCATATCCTTTTTCCGTTGCGAAACGCTCGATAGCCCCATATACTTTGTCTTGAATGGGCTTCACCAATTCTTGACGTTTGCGGAAAAGTTCCCCTTCTGGACCGAACTTTTGGCGTTGGTCTTCGCGGACTTCTTTTTCCTTATTCAAAATTTCATTTTCGCGTTGTTTGCGGGCTTCATCACTCAAAAGCACTTGTTCTGCTTGGTATTTGCTATACATACCTTTTATAACATCTTGCTTTTGGGCAATATCGCCACGCCATTTTGCCGCCACTTTATCCAATTCTTCCTGTGATTGTTTGTAAGCCGGTACAGAATTAAGGACTTGGGTAACATCAACAATAGCGATTTTTTGAGCGTTCAAAGACAACGTGAAAACGAGTGCAATTGCTGCCGACAAAAAAAATTTCTTTATCATAAACAGAGTTTTAAATAAATTACTAAAAATGGGTTTTGATAATTGTAGTAGGAAGTAAGCAACGGGCAGTTGAGGGAGTGAACTGGTTTCGGCGTTACATCTTTTCTCTTTGCAAATTTACGCATTTATCAATCTATTTAGCATATAGACGCAGATTTTGCCTTTTCGTCTCACGCCAAAATATTAAATTGAATTAATTATATAGTATGTAAATATTTGATTATCAATTTTTTAAAATAAAAAACAAATATTTCACTCCAAAACTTTAACCCAATTTTAACGGATATTTAATGGCATATTAACGAAAAGATTGGCGAAATATTAGCAAAGACCTACAATTAAGTGAGCTATCCTATGCTTTGTACAAACCTTTTGGAAAGTTTGAAACTTTCCAAAAGGTATTGGATAACACTTTTTCGCTAATGCAAAAAGTGCCGTACTCCCGTCATCACCATCGCCAAACCATTTTCGTTACAATAATCTATCGAGTCTTTATCTTTTACAGAGCCGCCTGGCTGAATAACCGCAACGATACCCGCCTTATGCCCTATCTCTACGCAATCGGGGAAAGGGAAAAATGCCTCCGATGCCATTACCGCGCCTTTTATATCAAAGCCTAAATTTTCAGCCTTTTCAAGTGCGTGTTTGAGAGCATCTACGCGAGACGTTTGCCCGCAACCCATTGTGATTAATTGTCTATTTTTCACAATCGCTATACCGTTGGATTTGAGGTGCTTCACACATATATTAGCATATAGCAAATCCTCAATTTCGCGCTCGGTTGGGCGTTTGTTTGTCACGAAAGTCAAGTCATTTGCCGTCTCCGTTCTCACATCCGCGTCTTGTTGTATCACGCCATTAAGTAGGCTTTTGAAGGCAGCACTATTCTGATGAAAGTCCTTGATTTTCAATAAGATACGTTGCTTCTTACCCCTCAGTATCTCGAGCGCATCGGGTGCGTAATCGGGCGCAATCAGCACTTCATAAAACAGTTTATTTATTTCCTCAGCCGTAGCTGCATCTACTTTCTTATTGCAAATTAAAATGCCACCAAACGCAGAAATTGGGTCAGAAGCCAATGCCGCTTTCCATGCTTCTAAAAGCGTTTTTTTAGTTGCCACGCCGCAAGCATTGGTATGCTTCAAAATAGCAAACGTCGGTTGGTCGTCTTTAAACTCACGCATCAAACGCACTGCAGCATCTACATCTACCAAGTTATTGAAACTCAATGCTTTACCATTCAGTGTGTCGAACATATCCGTCAAATCGCCGAAGAAAACGGCTGTTTGGTGCGGGTTTTCGCCATAGCGCAGAGCATCGCTTTTCAATATAGATTGCTTAAACACAGGGGTGCTATCCAAACTCATAATTTCGGCATTATCTACTGAGGGGGTGCTCACAAACCAGTTGAATATCGCCGCATCGTAGTGGCTCGATACATTAAATGCCCTTTGCGCCAATAACTTACGCTCACCCATTTCTGTAAAGCCATTTTTGTTTTCCAATACTGTCAGAAAATAAGCATACTCCTCACGGCTCGGCACAACTACTACGTCTTTAAAGTTTTTAGCCGCCGCACGTATCAAGGAGATACCACCGATATCTATTTTTTCGATAATATTGTCTTCGTTTTTGGTCTTTTTTATAGTTTCTTCAAACGGATATAAGTCCACAATAACGAGGTCTATTTCGGGAATGTCAAATTTTTCCAATTGTGCTACGTGGTCTTCTTCGCGCTTTGCCAAGATACCACCGAATACTTTTGGGTGTAAGGTTTTCACGCGACCATCGAGGATAGACGGATATGTGGTCAAGTCCTCAACAGCTTCGCATTTAATACCAAGTCCTTCGATAAAAGATTGCGTACCGCCTGTTGAGTATATTGTCACTTTCAAGCGGTCAAGTTCGCGAATGATAGGTTCCAAGCCGTCTTTGTAAAAAACGGAAATGAGTGCAGATTTAATTTTTTTCTTGTACATAGTACTTGTTTTCAATTTATAATGGATAAATTGACAAAATTTTATAAATTAGCAAAGGGAATGAAATAAGCATAATGCACAACTGAATTACATACTTAATGGCGTGGCACAACTTTGTGGTAGTTTCAAACGCTTGTAAAGCTTGACAATCAACAAGTTATGAAAAATGAATTTAAGAACCGCTAATAAATATATAATTTCGGTGGATTATGCCGCGCAAAGGTAAGGCAAAATTATTAATTTCCTCATAGGGACTGGTGAGGTAAAATCAATTCATTTTATAAGGTGTGACCAAATTGAAGGCAGGAATGTCCGCTTTGAAGGATTCGCCATTAGAAAGGCGTTGGAAAGTATAATATCCTGACATTTTGCCAATTTCAGTAAATAAATGCGACCATGACACATATTGATGTGCTTCGCCAGGCTCTAAAATGGGTTGCTTGCCAATTACACCTTCACCTTCCACTTCGCGGACGATGCCTGTGCAATCGGCGATGTACCAATGGCGACGCATGAGTTGCACAGCGTATGGGCTCATGTTCTCGATTGTAATGCGGTAAGCAAAGATAAATTTACGTTCTTGAGGACGGCTATATTCCTCTTGATAAAAAGTCTCTACACTAACCTTTATGCCATTTGTAACTATTATTTCCAATTTGAGAGAGAATTTAGGTGCAATATTTCAACAATCAACACGAATATTAGTTTAAAAAAAAATAACTATCACTGATAATAAGGTGTTTTTTTTTCAGATATATCTAAACACGTATCTTCGCTATACCTTTGCACCTAATAAAATATCACTATGTTTTCTCAAAGACAACTTTTTTTAAGACACCTTGCACAAACCTCTGACGCGCCTCTGATGCTTGAAATTGAGCGCGCAGAAGGTATGTACTTGTACGATACAAGTGGCAAGCCGTACATGGACTTAATTGCAGGTATTGGCGTATCGGCTTTGGGGCATCGGCATCCTAATATTGTGCAAGCTATTCAAAATCAGTTAGATAAATATTTGCATACGCTTGTATATGGTGAATTTATTTTGTCGCCACAAGTACAATTAGCCACACTCTTGGCTAAACTTCTACCCGCTAATTTGCAGTCAGTATATCTCACCAATTCGGGGACGGAAGCCACAGAGGGTGCTATGAAAGTAGCTAAACGCTATACAGGTAGGTCGGGTATTATTGCCGCCCGAAATGCCTATCATGGCTCTACACAAGGGGCTATGAGTTTAAATTCAGATGATTATTTTACCCAAGCCTTTCGCCCTTTATTGCCTAATATTGATTGGATTAATTTTAATAATATAGATGATTTAGATAAAATAAATAATAAGACGGCAGCTGTTATCATCGAAACAGTACAGGCGGAGGCGGGTATATGCACCCCCTCAGTATTTTTTATCAAAAAATTACGCGAACGCTGTACTGAGTTCGGGGCATTGTTGATTTTAGATGAAATACAAGCGGGTATGGGCAGAACTGGTACCTTATGGGCATTCGAGCAATACAACGTAGTGCCAGATATACTCCTTTTGGCAAAAGGCTTGGGCGGCGGGATGCCGATTGGTGCATTTATCGGCTCTACCGAAATTATGACTACCTTAACGCACGACCCTGTTTTGGGACATATTTCGACTTTTGGTGGTCACCCCCTCAGTAGCGCAGCCGCTTTTGCGACCATAGACACATTATTGGAGACAGATTTAATTCAACAAGTAAAGCGTAAAGAGGGCTTATTTTTGAAATATCTTGTACATCCTAAAATAAAAGCGGTGCGTAGTGCGGGTCTATGGTTGGCGGTGGAGGTGGAGAGTTTTGACGTTTTGCAAAAAATAATTCACTATTGCCTTCAAAAAGGGTTAATAACAGATTGGTTTTTGTTCAATAATCGCTGCTTGCGTATTGCCCCCCCTTTGATAATTTCGGAGCAAGATATTGAATGGGCGTGTGGAATAATTTTAGAAGCCTTCGAGACTTCCGTCTAACAAAAAGTAGAAGTAGAAGTAGAAGTAGGTAGATGTAAATAATCAACAATTCTATTTTTCACAATATACTGACAATCACCGTGTTACAAGTCGTACATCGTACTTCTATTATCGCACATCTACTTATTCAAAGGCATTACGTCAAAATATACTTGCAAGATATATAAAAGTTGCTACTTTTGTCAAAACAAAATTAGCAATGAAAAACATATCTCTGCTTGTATTTTTAACCCTTTCGCTACACGCTTACAGTCAAACGCCATCAAAAATTGCGGAAAAAACCAAGGCGATGAAAGCCTATAATGGCTATTTCAACTATTGGTGGGACGATGCCAATGGCAAAATTTGGATTTTGGTGGATAAATTTAATACAGAATTTCTCTATGTCAATACCCTGCCTGCGGGCTTGGGGTCAAATGATATTGGCTTAGATAGAGGTCAAATTGGCGATAGCCGTATTGTTTTCTTTCAAAAAGTGGGTAAAAAAATCCTTTTGACCCAACCCAATTATGACTATCGCGCATTGACGAATGATGCCAAAGAAAAACAAGCCGTGCAAACGTCTTTTGCGCAATCCATACTCTGGGGTTTTGCTGCCGATGAAGTAGAAGGCGACAAGGTATTGGTAGATGCCACACCGTTTTTCCTTCGCGATGCGCATAATGCAGCAGAGCGTATTAAGCAAATGAAACAGGGCACCTATACCTTTAATGAAGGGCGTTCTGCCATATATATGCCCAATACCCGCAATTTTCCTTTCAATAGCGAGTTTGAAGCGACCATTACCTTTACGGGCGGTAGCGATGCGGGGCGTTTTGTGCAGACCGTGACCCCCTCAGTAGAAGCCATCAGTTTGCGGATGCACCATTCGTTTGTGCAGTTGCCCGATGCCAATTACACCCCGCGCCGTTACGATGTACGGAGTAGCTACAACGGTATGTCGTTTTTTGATTATAGTAGCCCCATCAGTGAGCCAATTGAAAAAATATACATCCAACGCCACCGTTTGAAGAAAAAAAATCCAACGGCGGCTATCAGTGAACCTATAAAACCCATCGTCTATTACCTTGATAATGGTACGCCCGAACCCATTCGCTCTGCCCTCTTGGACGGCGGCAGATGGTGGAACCAAGCCTACGAAGCAGCAGGTTATAAAGATGCTTTCCGCTTAGAAGTGCTGCCAGATAGTGCCGACCCAATGGATATTCGCTACAATGTTATCAATTGGGTACATCGTTCTACACGCGGTTGGAGCTACGGCTCTTCAATAACTGACCCGCGCACAGGAGAGATTATCAAAGGGCAAGTATCACTCGGGTCGCTGCGGGTGCGTCAAGATTATTTGATTTTTACAGGTTTGCTCGCACCCTATGAGACAGGTAAACCCGCACCAGAAACGATGCGTCAAGCCGCTTTACAGCGTTTGCGCCAACTATCTGCCCACGAGATTGGGCATACTTTGGGCTTGATGCACAATTACGCTTCGAGTGTGAATGACCGCGCTTCGGTGATGGATTACCCGCACCCTGTCGTCACGTTGAATGATAAGGGCGACATGGATTTTTCAAAAGTATATACCAACGAAATTGGCGAGTGGGACAAACGCGCCATCCTATATGGTTATCAAGATTTTCCAGAAGGCACGGATGAAAATACCGCTTTGAAAAGCATTTTAGAAGAAAATACGGCAAAAGGATTGCTCTATATCGCAGATTTTGATGCACGCTCGGCTGATGGTATGCACCCTCAAGCGCACCTCTGGGACAATGGCAAAGACCCTATTACCGACTTACAAAACGTGCTATCCGTAAGACAAAAAGCATTAGATCGTTTTTCTGAAAATATCATCACGCCCAATACGCCTATGTCGCGTTTGGAAGATGCCTTAGTGCCTGTTTACAATTATCATCGCTATCAGTTAGAAGCCGTGTGCAAATTGATTGGCGGTATGGATTACAGCTACTCAGTGCGCGGCGATAAGCAAACCCAACCGACTATATTGCCAAATGCCCTACAGCGCAAAGCCTTAGACGCTGCCTTGAATTGCTTAGATCCTTCTCTTTTGACGTTATCTGACCGCATATTGTCGCTCATTCCGCCAAGACCCCCTCAGTATTACAACATTGGTGAGCTATTTCCAAAGCGCTCGGGTATGACCCTCGATGCGGCGGCGGCGGCAGAGGCTTTGGTCAATTACGAATTGGCGTTTTTATTCAATCCGCAACGGGCGAATAGATTAACGCAATTTAAAGCAAGAGCCAATACGCTTGGTTTTGATGATGTTGTGGACAATATCATAGCCAAAACGTGGAAAGCACCCGCCCAAAATGGTTTAAAACAAGCCATTCAATTGCAAACGCAACAAATGGTTTTGACGTGGCTTTTGGGTGTTAGTCAAAATGAAAATGCCAACTACGCCGTCAAAGCTATTTGCTATGACCGCATTGCGCAGATTAAAGAGATGTGTGAGAAAAATGCGAAGAGAGGTATTGATAAAGCACATCATCAATATGCCATCGAGCGCATCAAAAATCCGAAGGATATTGCTTTGCCTGTGCATAAAGAATTGCCGCCAGGTGCGCCGATTGGGTGTGCCGATTGATAGTTATTTTTCTTTCTGTAAAAACGAAATTGGCTTGATTGAAATTGGTTCATTCCAGCCTATTTTATGATATGTTCATTATGGTCTATCGTGGCTTCCCAAACTCCTGCGACCAATATTTCCCATTTTTAGCTGCGCCCATTTCAGTAACTTTATCGCTCATCAATTGCTTACAATGAGAGGGGCTTTTTAACCAATCTTGTATTACTTGCGTAATGGAAGTTTGTCCAACAGCAATATTTTCGCCCAATTCGCGCCATGCGTAGCCAACCTTATCTGCGCGGTTGTCAATTTCTGACCCATCACTGCCTATATGGTCTAATCTATCATAGCGTGCCATATCTGCCGAATGGAAAATTGCGGCTTTTTCCAACTTGCCATTCCACGTCAAGGTCGCTACGGGCGGCATTTTTTTACTGCCGCACGTACAGCCTTTGGCGCGGACAACATTGACCATATTGAGTATGTCATATTTGAAATCACCCGTCTCGGAAGGGAGGAGGGAAACACTTTTTGACGATACCCTTACACCCGTACTTGACTTTTGAGCAAACGAGCAAGAGGCGAAAACAAGGCTAATGAGCGAAAAAATCAATTGTTTTGACATATTTTAAAAAGTTTGATTAAAAAGATGACTTGGAAACGAACAAAACTAAGTATTTTGTGCGTAACATTGGTAAAATTTCTTATTTTACTTTCAAACGATATAGACCAATGATTGAAATTTTTATTGCTGTTTTAGCTAAAATATTTTCCATTGTCAATCCATTTGGGGTCGTCCCGATGTATTTGACGATGACGACCAATTATGAAAAAAAAGCGCGTAATCGCCTTATTTTAAGCACGAGCCTCTATTTTGCGGGCATATTATTGGTTTTTTTCTGGGGCGGTGCGTATATCTTAGGCTTTTTTGGCTTGAGTATCAATGCGTTGCGCATTGCGGGGGGCTTGGTTATTCTCAATTCCGCTTTTGCTTTGCAAAATGATAAATTTGCTGAAAATCGCGGCGTTGATGAAAGCATCAAACAAAAAGCGATGGAAAGCACCGATATTGCTTTTTCTCCCTTAGCCATGCCCATGCTATCGGGACCAGGGTCTATATCCTTGCTTATCGGCTTTTTTGCTGAATTTGAAAAATTTGAAGAACGCCTTTTAATAACGGGTGTCATTCTTTTAATGGGTGTTATAGTCTATTTTGTATTGCGCTCTGCCCCCTTGCTCTATCGTTTTTTAGGCGAATCTGGCTTGAAAGCGGGTTCGCGTATTATGGCGTTTATCACGATGGCTATTGGTGTTCAATATATTATAACGGGTATTGTGGCGTTGGTAAAGTCCATGACTTGATACCCCCCTCAGTATTTTTGCATTTATTTAATCAAGGTATTACACAGAGGTTAGACAGAGAAGACAAGGAGTTTCACAGTGAAAAAGAATTTATAAAAAACTCTGTGAAACGCTGTGTCTCCTCTATATAAACACTGTGTAAACATTTCAAAAAATTAAAAAACAACATGATGAAAAAAACAATTTTTGCACTCCTCCTATGTCTATCCTGCCAAATGCTCGTGGCGCAAAAAAGTAAGCTATTCAATGGCAAAGACCTTACAGGTTGGACGAATAATGGCAACGAAAAATGGTATGTCGAAAAAGGGCATTTGGTATGTGAAAGCGGTCCTGAAAAAAAATATGGCTACCTTTCAACAACCAAATCTTATAAAAACTTTGAACTAACACTGCAATTTTTGCAAGAATCAAACGGTAACAGTGGTGTTTTCTTTCGGTCAAGCATCGAAGGCGTGAAAATTAGCGGTTGGCAAGTAGAGGTTGCGCCTATGGGTAATCATTCGGGTGGCATTTATGAATCATATGGCAGAGGTTGGCTCATTCAGCCCAAACCCGAAGATGAAAAAGCGTTGAAAGTAGGTAAGTGGAATACGATGAAAATCAGGGTCGTCAATGATGAAGCCACAACATGGCTCAATGGGCAGCAAATGGTATATTTCAAAGATGAAAAAATAGGTAAGGGCGAAGGTTTTATTGCGCTTCAAATTCACGATGGGGGTGGTATAAAAGTGCGTTGGCGTAAGATAAAAATCAAGGAGTTGTAATGGGATAAGGCGGTGGTTTAGGAAACTGATTTTGATGATGTTATTAATTTTTTTTTGCAAAAAAAATTAATAACATCATCAAAATCAGTTTCCTAAACCGCGTGCTCATTATTTCCTATGACAAGTATAAAATTAATGTTTCCCAATCCTATCATCCACCTTCCCATCAATCATTTTCCCTTCTTTGGTTTCGCGGATAACGCCCTCGATGAAGGCATCGCGCATGAGTTTATTGAGGTCTTCTTTTTTTGCATTTGTGAAAAAATTGACGTTATCGCCACCGTTTGCGATGAAATCAGATAAGCATAAAGTATAATTTTTATCCCCCCTCAGTATTTCTCCGCCAATTGTGATGCTTTCCGCTTTGCCATCGTGGATGGTATATTTAGCACCCGCCAAGGGCCAGCCGCCTTTTGATGCCATGAATTGTATAAACTTTTCTGCCGTTGTGCCATCAATTGTCAATATCCACAAAGCATTATCAAAAGGCATTAGTTCATATATTTTGCCGCGCGTAATATTGCCTTTTGAAAGCGAGCGAATACGCAAACCACCGCGATTGATAGCTGTAAAATCTACTTTTTTACCATAATATATACTGGCTTGTTGGAGCATAAGGTCGCACGCCCAATTGCCCATAGGCGAGTTACCATCGCCATAACTGAGTTCTTTAGCCGCCTGTCCGATGACCTCATTCATCAAACCATCGAGCTTGGCGCGGTAAGGTTGTATCATGGCTTCGGTTGCAGGGTCGGCTTGAAGCGTGTCCGATTGGGCAACTCGGTAGCGGGTAGCTTTTTCATCGGCTAAAAAAATGCGGGAAGGCTTACACGCCGTGGCGAACAAGCCCAACAAAAGGAGTAATTTTAAAGACAATTTCATTTACAACGGATTTTTATGTACGGCAAAAGTACATGAAATATCGAGGTAAAAGAACCTTTTGCTCAATTTTCAACGCTCACCAAAAAAATAGCGCACTTTTAAATCGGCTTGTACGCCAAAGGCAGTACCCACCATGCCAGGCAAAGCGAGCATACTAAATTCCATATTATCTTTCGTTTTTTGCCAGCCGATAAGGGTGTTGAATTGCATAAAGCGCGTAGTACCAGCCCCCAACAAATTCATATCATCTGTGATTTGGTTCAATAGTCCTTTTACTTGCGGCGTGAGATTGCTGCCATTAATAATCGTTTCTGATTTTTGATTATCGAAACAATATTCAATGCCAACCGAAAAGCCCGTTTCCCACGTTTTATAAGCGCGGGTGCGGATACTGAAACATTCGGGATAAGGATATGTTTTGCCTTTGATGGCAGCAGTACCCCTCAGTTTCCAAGAGTTGTTCCAGTCTTGGCTTGTG
>JAYVKQ010000139.1:0-3655 GCA_043768285.1 Saprospiraceae bacterium
TCGTAGCATGGGTATTTTTGATGCCCTCTATGCAGGGCATAAACAATATTTATCGTCCCAATTCGATTATCTTATTACAGAAATTGCTGATGATAATAAACGCTCTTTGGCTGCACATCGGCGCGTTGGATATAAGACCATACATCAATATTTTGAAGAAGAAACGGGTAAACATTGGCACGTTGTGCTGTGGGATTTTACTTGATAGGGTAGTTTTAACCACAGATGACACTGATGTAACTGATTTTTACTGATTTTAAACAATAGTATTGAAATAATCAGTTACATCAGTGTCGTCTGTGGTTAATTTATTATAGTATTAAAAATATTTTTAAAATGAAACACATAGTCGTATTGACAGGTGCAGGCGTAAGTGCCGAAAGTGGTATCAGCACGTTCCGCGATGCGGGAGGCTTGTGGGAAGGGCATGATGTGATGACCGTTGCTACGCCACAAGGCTGGGCAGCTAACCGCGCATTGGTCTTAAAATTTTATAATGACCGCCGCCGTCAGTTGTTTGATGTGAAACCCAATGCTGCGCATATTGCGTTGAAAACGCTTGAAAAAAAGTATAAAGTCACCATTATTACGCAAAATGTGGACGATTTGCACGAGCGAGCGGGTAGTAGCCATATTATTCACTTGCACGGTGAATTACGCAAAGCACGTTCAACAGTAGATAGTAGTTTGGTGTATGATTGGCCCAAAGATATTGAACTCGGTGATAAGTGCGAAAAAGGTTCGCAATTGCGCCCCCATATAGTCTGGTTTAACGAAGCCGTGCCAATGATGGAAGTTGCCGTAGAAGCTATCGAAACGGCAGATATTGTGATGGTAATTGGGTCGTCTATGCAAGTTTACCCTGCGGCGGGCTTGGTAGCCTATGCGCCTTCGGCTGCCAAAGTGTTTTATATTGACCCCAATCCTGCCATGAATTACGAAATGAAGCAACGCGATAATTTGGTTGTTTTAGATAATAAAGCGACGGTGGGTGTAACTGCAGTTGTCGAAATGCTGATGGAGAAGCACCCTTAGTATATGGGTACATTGTGCATAAACAGTGCCTTATTTCCTTAATTTTAACGTATTACTATTTCCTATAAATCGAAAAGAGGTGACTGTATCAACAGCCACCTCTTTCATTATACCTATCTTAATATTTACAAACTATTGTGGCAATAACACCTTATCAATAGTGTGAATGACACCATTAGTGGCTACAACATTGTAATTACCCACTGGCGTAGTTAATACATTTGCTACATTACCTGCCGCAACACCCGTGATTTTCACACCTGCGTCAAGACCAACTGTAACTGATTTACCTGTAAAAGCTGTACCAACCGCACCTGCTTTCAAGTTTTGGCTGAAAACTCTTGCACCCACAACATGGTACAACAAGATATTTTTCAGACCATCTACTTGCGTGGCTGTCAAGCCATTGATACCTGCAACAGTATTGTACGGCGCACCAAGTGCAATGAATGCCGCATTATTTGGAGCGAAAACTGTGAAAGGACCCGCGCCTTGAAGTGTTGTGACCAAGCCCGCTTTTGTAACTGCTGCAACTAATAAAGTAAAGTCAGCATTACCAACTAATGTAGCCACAATATCCTTACTGGCTGGTAAAATTAATCTGTCAATAATGTGGATAATGCCGTTGGACGCGGCGACATCCGCCGTAGTTACTTTCGCGCCATTGATAGATACACCACCTGCGTTTTTGGTGACGTATGCCTTACCGTTGAGAGTAGTAACTTCTGTATTATCTGCTGTAGTAATATCGGCAGCCGCTACTTTTGTACCCAATACGTGAAATTTCAATACTGCTGCCAATGCATCTTTGCTATTTGAGTCAATAAATGCTTGGTCAATACCAACGGCTTTGAAAGCATCATTAGTGGGTGCGAAAACAGTAAAAGTACCCGCGCCTTGAAAAGTAGCTACCAATTCAGCTTTTGTGAGGGCATTTTTCAATAAGGAAAAATTTGCATCAGCTATCACAACTTCCGCAATAGTTTTTGCAACCACGGGAGCTACAGGATCTTTGTCGCAAGCTGTAAAAGAAAAAAGAGATGCTGTTACGGCTACAACAAGTGCAGTCGTTCGGATGATTTTTGAAAAAAACATTGGATTTAGATTTTAACAGTGAATGATTAAGTGTGTTAAATTGAATAGAGGAAAGACTTGAAAACGAATGAAAAATATGAAGGCGCGGTCGCGCTTGTTGTATAATTTTAAATATAGCGATACTTGCCTTATCTCAAAATGTTAAACGTTTCAAGATGGCATTATAATGACAAATAGGAGACTTTTGTTGTTAAACCTAAGATACTTTTACATTTCTTTGACAAAGTGTTTTTATTGAAAATATTATACTTTATATTTATTTTAACTTTGTAAAATGTTTAAAATCAAATTATTGTAAAAAAAAAGACGGTACAACTTTATGCTGCACCGTCTTTGATAAACCCCAAAATACTGAGGGGGTATCTTTTTTTATTTGAATAAATTATCATAATCGCCGCCACTACCGCCTTGCGATTGTTGCGGATTGGCATCTGGTAATTGCTTGAGCTGTAGGTTTTCGCCGCCTTTTTTATCCAACAGCATGAGGGTACTTTTTTGCTCCCACTCTTCCAACATCTTCATGCCTTCGTCTTCAAACACCCCGTTTTGAAGGTCAATAGAGTTCATTATGCTACTTGACATATCCATAAAACGCTCCATTTCGCCCACTTTGCTGGCTACGTCATTGTTGATACTTTCCATTGCCATATCAAACATCGCGCGTTTGTCTGGGTCGCCCGTTAGGACACTCATCGCTGAACGCATCGCCGAATGGCTGGTACGAATAGCCTTGCGTTCTTGCTCTTTTACCTTCACTTGGTCGCGGGTATCTTCGAGCAAAACGCCTGAGTTTTCGTGCATTTTGTTCAAAATACGCTCCATTATATCTATACGTTTTGCCAACGCATCGTATTTTTCGTTGCTTTCTCTCATCCGTGCCGCCTTGCGGGTGAATAGCACAATCTGCGACTCCAAGCCTTGCTTTTCCGCTTGACTGGCGAGCTTCATATTGGTATCGATTTCCTTGGCGTTGGCGTTCATCAACTGGGTCAATTGGCTCCGTTGTCCTTTCAAGATACCGATTTGCTGGCTCAATTTGCCAAGACTTTTTTCAAGACTTTCAACATATGTTTTCAAAATACCAATCGGATCTATCTCGACAAACATACCCGTAATAGAACGCATGATAGATTTGTAGCCAAACCATATCAAATTGCGCATACGTGGGTCGAGTATCATATAGACGAGTGCAGCTAAGGCAACACCATATATACCCAACCAAAGTGTATTTTCGATAGTACCCATGACAAAAGGTACTATTTTACCCCAAAAATAAAAGACAATCGCCCCAATACCGAGCAAAAAGATACTACCCGTAATCCCTTCGGGCTTTTGCCAAAAAGTCTTGGGTTTAAATTCCATATTAGGCGTAGAAACAGGCGTAATGTTTGACATTTTCTCTATTTTTTTTGTTAAGAATTTCGTTTAAAAAATTTATTAATAATCCCTATATTATTTGAAAGAGGTATTAGCGCATTAATTTAATATTAGGCAGGGCGATTGAAATCGCCCGCTATTGATTTTG
>JAYVKQ010000140.1:0-4172 GCA_043768285.1 Saprospiraceae bacterium
CTACTATCGTTGCGCGTCAAATCGGGCGAAACCACTTGCCACGTTTTACCTAAATCATTGGTTCTGAACAATTTATTTCCGCCATGATAAAAAGTATTCGGTTCATGCACAGAGCAAATAATGGGTGCATTCCAGTTGAAGCGATACTTCATATGCTTTGGTTGCAAGGCTTGATATTGAATGGGCGATACCATAATCGGCTTCCCTTCACGGCTTTGCATATCCAACACTTCAATCGTACCTTGATAGCTGCCGCCCATCACATAGCGCGGATTGTCGGGGTTGAAAGCCAAAAATGCACTTTCACCACCCGCCGAGGCTGACCATTCTTTATCCGTTATGCCACCACCCGATGTATTGCGACTGGCAATCATCACGGAAGTATTGTCTTGCTGCCCACCATATATATTGTAGGGAAAAAGATTGTCGGCATTGACGCGATAGAATTGTGCCGTCGGTTGATTGCTTTGCAGCGACCAAGTTTGACCACCGTTGTAGGTAACCGCCCCACCGCCATCATTTGCCAAAGCGATATTTTTATTGTTGCGCGGATTTATCCACAAGCCATGATGGTCGCCGTGCGAACCCGATACGCGCCCCCATGTTTTGCCGCCGTCAATAGATTTTAAAACCGATGTATTCAACACATACACCGTATTTTCATTCATAGGGTCGGCGAATATTTCGATATAGTACCACGCGCGTTGCACCGTATTGTGGTCTTTGCTGATGCGCGTCCACGTTTCGCCCGCATTATTGGAGACGAATACGCCGCCTTGTTCTTTCTTCGTATCGCTTTCAATCACAGCATATACTTTATTGGCATTGGCGCGAGATACTGATATACCCACTTTGCCTATTTCTTTTGGCAAACCGTTTTCCATCTTGTTCCACGTTTCGCCGCCATCAACGGATTTATATAAGCCCGAACCTTTGCCCCCGCTTTTCACTTGCCACGGTAAGCGGCGATGTTCCCACATGGCAGCGTACAATATGCTTGGATTGGTCATATCCATACTCAAATCGCTGCACCCTGTTTCGGCATCTACGTAGAGTGTTTTACGCCACGTTTTGCCGCCATCGGTGCTTTTATAGATGCCTCTGTCTTCATTTGCACCATGCAATGCGCCTTGTGCAGCCACATATACAATATCTGGATTGAGAGGATGAATAGAAATACCCGATATATGGCGCGTCATATCCAAGCCCATTTTGCGCCACGTTTTACCCGCGTCCGTACTTTTATACACGCCATCGCCGTAGCTTGTCATCACGCCGCGTGGCGCGTGTTCGCCCATACCCACGAAGACAATATTCGCGTCAGATTCCGAAACAGCCACTGCCCCTACCGAACTTGTTTTAAAAAAGCCATCGGATATATTTTGCCACGTCAATCCCGCATCTTCGGTTTTCCAGAGACCGCCGCCCGTTGTGCCTGTATAATAGGTCAAATTATTATTCAAAACGCCCGAAATAGTCACGGCACGCCCACCGCGAAAAGGACCAATGTTGCGCCATTTCACAGGTTTAAAATATTTACTCAAATCGTCTTTGGATTCTGATGGTACATCCCGAGATAATCGGGAGGGGGTCGCATTTTGCGCGTAGTTTGAGATTAAACAAGCAAAAACAAACAAATAGATAAGTAGTTTCTTCATGAAATAGTTTGGTTTCGTAAGACTTTTGGTGGATATAATATCTTGCTAATTGTAGATTTTATGGAACAAATATAGGAAATATTTTTAGTAGATGCTTTTTCGATTTACTTTTTTGTGCCCTAATGAAGAAACAATTAGCCGTTCCTCACTTCACAACCGAAAAATCGCCTCCAATAATTTCTGTTTTACCATTGGTATATTCGGCTTCGATGAAATAGGCGAATACTATTCGGCAAAACTGCCAAACAATGGCATGAGGCAAAACTCGAAGCGGAAGGAAATATTAGAGATTATGCCACTATTGAATAACTTTTAGTCTTGGCAAATATTGAAAGTATGCATATCGAATTTATTAGAATGGAATTGCCTCAAAATGAACGAATCATGAAACTTAACCAAATTGCCATCGCCCAATTAAAATCCTTAACCCACAATTCCAATATCAAAAGTCTAAAATTAATTTTCATTCTATTTTGAAAACTCATAGACACCCCCTCAGTATTTTTTTCTTAAAACGGCTTTTTAAAAAAATAAAAATCGCATAATCCTTTGATGAACAATGGATTATGCGATTTTTTTAACAACAAGTATTGTAAAGTGGTCAAATTTGACCACTTTGAGAGTTTGTTAGTTTGCTAAATTTTCTTGCCTAAAACCATTTTGTTAAGTGCAATACAATTGGGATAAGCCCCCCTCAGTATTTTTGCTTAAAAGAGCTTTTTTGAAAAATAAAAATCGCATAATTCATTGCTGGACAATGGGTTATGCGATTTTTTGTTATTCGATGTAAAATATTAGTCTGACTTTCCACTATACTTTCTAAAAGCTGTAATTATTTGATATATGAAAAACGATAAAACAATTTTATGGATAAAATCAAAAGTGTGAGTCCAGCCAGAAATATCTTTCTTTTCAATTTCAATTCCTTCCATTTTAGAAATTGTAAGTGTAGGGTTTAGCATTTGAGGAAATAATTTGAAATCATGAGTAAGATTACAAAAACAACTTTTCAAATCTTCAAATTTACAACTCGGAACAAGCGTCGTATGGATGGATAGAACAATTAAGCAATAAAAAAACAATGAAAACCCTAAAAGATACTTGATTGGTTTAACCCAGTTTTGTCCAAAGTCATTTGTACTTCCGAGTGTTAAAATGATTCTTTCCTTGTTTCCAAATTTTAAATTCAACCAATACAATATCTTTTTAATATGCTTGACAGGATTCTTCTTATCCGAATCAGGTTTTGTTACTAAACTTTCAAGATAGCTTCTGTAAGATTGCATTTCATATTGCTTAAAAACCAAAGACTGAATTCTATCTCCTTGCTTTTCCATAGCATATTTGAGTTGCCGAAAAACTTCCCGTTGAACTTCAAATGGCTTTTCTGTAGAATCTGTTTTTTTTAGCTCAAGTTGTTCATAAGCAAACCATTTACAATCAGCTGATACTATTTGACTAAGATTAGCATGATAGATTAAAATGGCTTTAAATCTGTTAAATTTTGCATTGAAAAAGCGTGTGTTACCTAAGTCTGAATCTATAATTGTAATTTTTTTAGGTTTATCTGATAAAGGTTTAAGTGAATTAAATTGGATATTTCCTTGATTCACAAAATTTTGAAAACTTAATGAATTTGTATTGAGAACATCAAATAATAAAGTGGCATCTTTTTGAAGATTACCTTCTAAATTTACTTCATTACTTTTAGTGTTTTTGAGAATGATACTACCATCTTTTTGCAAGTTACCATTAAAATTGATGGAATTATATCTTATATTGTCAAATACCATATTGGTGTCCTTTGTAAAATTACCTTTAAAATCAGCTTTATCGATTGACACATTTTTAACGTTGATAGAACCAGACAATTTACTGGAAGCATTTACAACAAAAGATTGTATCGAATGGATATTTTCATCAATTATATCCGATACTCTTTCAATATTAAGCGATTTCTCAAACTTCGTTGATTCTACTTCAATTGAAAGATTGTATGTTTCTTCAATAATATTATCCAGTAATGTGATTTTTAGTGATTCTTTGAATTCCGAATCTTTGATAGAAAGCGTTCCTTGCCAATTAATATGAGAAAGAAATACATTTTTTTTAAACACGCTTTTACGAAAATGGATGTTATCAATTTTCCCTCTAATAGTTATTTCACTTGAACCTTCATGTGAGATATCGTCAAAACCTATACTTTTTGCTTCGGTATCAATGATACTTAATATATCTAAAATGCAATTAGCTTCAAAGCGTATGCTTCCTTTTTCCCCATTTTCTTTACATTTTAGTATGCAATTATTAATGTTAATAAAATAAATTTTAGTGTCTTTAAAAAGAAAATCCCTTATTGAATTAGTTTTTATTTTAGATAAGATTACATTTTTTAGTATACACCCTTTAACGTTTATACTACTGTACCCTACTATTTTTCTAAGTAGTTGAAAATGAATTATTTACAAAGAGATATTTGATAAATTGGGTAAAAATGATGAGCCAATCCTCAAG
>JAYVKQ010000141.1:0-15707 GCA_043768285.1 Saprospiraceae bacterium
CTTACCGCAAAGGCAGAATCTTTTTCTGCAACTTTAAATTTTTCTTTCAAATCTAAAATATTTGCCAATAACTTGTTGGAGTCAGTCGCCGATGGAATGACATCAAAAGCAACATAATCAATAGAGCGTGCTTCTTCTTCATTTTTGTAACGCGCTTCATTTTCTTTTAAATAGGCTGCATAATCGGCATCTGTTACAGGTGCTTCTTTTTCATCCAATCGGTCGAATGGAACGCGGACGTATTCAAAATCAACCGGTTCTGTCAATTCTTTATAGCCATCTTCTACCAACCACGTAGGCGTATAAATTGCTTTTGACATCAAATTAGACAACTTGTTTTGCAAGCGGTCAGCCACGACTTGTTTCTCAATTTCTGCCCAATACATTTTGCCTTGTAGGGGCATCGTGTTGGCTTTAATGGCTTTTTTAATGTCCTGCAATTGTGCAGGGTTTTGAGCCAAACTTGGGTTGCTCGAAATAATTTGGCTTGGTTGTGCGCCAAATTCGAGTTCCAACAATTCTTCTTGGCTTACGCCAAGACCTAAGGCTGTGGCTTCTTTACCAACCAAAGTGCTTTCTATAAATTGGTTGTATAAATAATTGCGCACATTCAAATCACCGCCTTGCGTGCCGTACATCGTTTGGGCAGTGCTTTCTAAATCTCTGATGTCAAGGGATTCACCCGCTACTTTGGCGATAGTGGAGGAGCTGTTTATATCGCCCCAATTGCGGTTACTATCTTGTGTAATCAACATAGCGATGAACGATGCTATCGCTAAAACCATCATAATCAACACTAAAGCCGATTTCTCACGAATTTTCTGAATAAGAGCCATGTCTCGGTTTCTCTATTTTAGATTAATTTTATTTAAAAATATGTGAATG
This sequence comes from Saprospiraceae bacterium, assembly GCA_043768285.1. GTDB lineage: Bacteria > Bacteroidota > Bacteroidia > Chitinophagales > Saprospiraceae > JAAFJT01. Next base: position 886 of record JAYVKQ010000141.1, read on the forward strand.
TGTAAAGCATTGAAATCAAAACAAATATCAGACCTAAACGATAGTTTTCATTATTTCATATTATCAAAAAAAACTATAATTTCGTTGGTTTACGATACTTTTCTCGAAATGGACGTGCAAAGTAAGGGGTTTTCAGACAATTATCAAAATGATTTTGTGATTTACCATTATCTTAAAGCATTATTGTAACACCCCCTCAGTATTTTTAACCAATATTCGCATTATTTAGGGTTGTTACCCAGATATTCCAATGCTAAAAGCATCAATTTTTCAGCCGCTGTCCGTGATTTCAAAGCGGTAAATTCGCGTGGGGTATTATCGCCCACTTCATATACTAAGGCTTCGGCGTTAAATTCTCTATTGAAAAACGCTTTTGAAATAACGCCTGGCGTGATTTTACTGGGGCGCGCATTCACCTTATAATTGGGTATCGTTTTTTCCAACTCGGCAAACCAACGTTTTATCAAACCTTCCATATTAGTAGGTTTTTCTGTAGTATTGGTGTAAAAAATATCATCCCATGTGGAGTGAAAATCAATGCCGAAATAGAGTTTTCGATTAGTACCGTTCAATTTTTTACGTAAAAAATCACGCACAATTTGGGTTTCTTTTTGATTAAAATCTGCCCAATCTCGATTGAGGTCAATACCACCTGCATTGTGCCGCCAATGCCCATTGTCCACGCCATCGGGGTTCATCATAGGCACAACAAAAACAGTATAATTTTTTCTAAAATTTTGAGCTATTTCAGAATTGTCACACAGCGTTTCCACAAAAGTTTGCAAAGCGAATGTGCCCGTCACTTCGGGCGGGTGTAAACGCCCTATGACTATCATTATTTTTGCATCATCTTTATTTTCACCAATTTTAAGACCATACAAAGGGCGATTTTGTACCGATTTCCCTATGATTTCTCTTGAAACAAAAGAATTTTTTGTTAAAGCCTTAGACCATTCAGCAATTGTTTTAGAAGTCATTAATTCCTGCGCAGCCACCCACAACGGACGTTCATCTACTCTAATGCGCACATAAGCAGATTCAGAAAGAGCATTTTCTTGAAAAGTACGCGCCGTTTTTGTCGTGTCTTTTTCAAGAACACAATCCGTAGAATCTACTGTTTGCCATATTTTACCATCTCGACTAATTTTTGGAAAATAACGGTGTTTGGCATTTAGGTATGTCAAATGAATCCAGATAGTACGTGGTGTTTTTGATGAAACCTTGAACGCATACCATGGACTTGGGTTAATAGGATAATTTTCAGCCGAAATTATAGCCGTATATAAAGTGTCGTTGTCTTGAGTAATGCCATTAAGTCTTGCGCCTTCAAAATTATTATCGAAAGTAACACTACCCAATGTCTGTTTGTCACGCCATTGTGGTATGATAGCGTGGTTGCGGGTATCCACTTTTTCAGCAATGGGGGCTTGACCTTGAAAAGTGGATGGAGGTGTATTTTGTGCTACCCCCTCAGTATTTTCTATATTTATGGCAAAAAACAGTAGGAAACAATATAGTTTAGGCATAGAAAAAGGTATTTTATATAAAAAATCAAAAATATAAAAAAAATCATTATTTTCTTCATATTTTTGTCTTTAAAGTAAATTTTCAACCTATCCTTTTTCATTTTAACCATACTCACTATGAATGTGAACCATACTCCTTTTTCCATACTATCCAGATATGGGACTATTTTTCTTAAAATTCCTTTTTTTATTATCACACTTCTTTTAACAACTGCCTTTTATGCTACTGCACAAAATAGCGGGCAAACCGTATCAGGCACTGTAAAAGATGTGAACAATGAGGGCATACCTGGCGTAAATATCGTCCTTGAAGGCTCAACGAAAGGCACAGTAACTGATATGAAAGGCACATATCAAATAACCGTAACAGGCGCAGATGCCTTACTTATTTTTTCGTCTGTTGGTATGGAAACCATCAGAGAAACCGTCGGTACGCGCAACGCGATTGATATTGTGCTCAAAGACGAAGCAAAAGCCCTCGATATGGTGGTCGTGACCGCTTTAGGATTCACTGAAAACCGTGACAAACAAGGTTCTTCAAGCTCTAAAGTGGACCCCAAAAGCGTAGTGCGCTCTGGCGAGTCGGGACTATTACAGGGTTTGGCGGGTAAAGCATCGGGTGTGCGCATCACCCGCTCAACGGGCGACCCAGGGGCAGGCTCAAACATCCAAATACGAGGGGCAAACACCATCACAGGGGCAAGCCAACCCTTAATTATTTTGGATGGTATCCCGATTTCAAATAGCAATGCGCTGGGTTTCGGCTCTTCGGCAACAGGTGTGGGTGTGGCGCAACAGTCCCGTTTGAATGACATCAATGCCAGTGATATTGAATCTATGCAAGTACTGAAAGGAGCTGCCGCCGCCGCTTTGTGGGGTTCAAGAGCTGCCAATGGTGTATTGGTTATCACGACTAAAAAGGGGAAATCGGGCAGACTACAAATATCTTATGGCATGAACTATTCGGTTGACCAAATCAATGCCCGTCATCCCATGCAAGACAAATATGGGCAAGGTGCAGCGGGCTTGTATAACCCAACCGCCACCAACTCTTGGGGTGATAAAATTGCTGACAGAAGCGGTGCAGCCGACAGTGTGGCTACAGGCAACGAGCGTTTTGTCAGTGATATTTCGGGTAAAATCTATTACCCAACTGGTCGTCGTCCTTCAGCGGGTATTTTTGTTAAAAACGACAAAACGACATATGCAGATAACAACTTTGATGCTATTTTTGGTAATGGTAATTTTTTAGAAAATACTTTGACGTTAAGTGCTGGTTCTGAAAGGTCAAGAACATTTTTCAGCCTTACAGATTTGAATCAAAAAGGGATTATCAAGTATGGCAGCGATTATCGCCGCAGCTCTGTTCGTTTGAACAACGATTTTATTGGCTCGAAAGTCAAATTATCAACTAAAGCGAACTATATTTTAACCAATTCTAATCGAATTCAACAAAACTCCAATGTTTCGGGTCTCTATCTGGGTTTGTTAAGAACACCACCAGATTTTGATAACGTGGATTACAAAGGCACTTATTTTGATGCAGCAAATACACCCTCTTTAGGTCGTGCTCGTAGTTATCGCCGTTATTTGGGGAATGACATCAATCCACAATTTAATAATCCAGAGTGGACAATTCGGGAGCAAGAAGCCCCAAATACTGTGCATCGTTTTTTGGTATCTTCCGAATTGACGATTTTACCAACTGACTGGTTCGATATTACCATTCGGAGTGGTGTAGATGGGCAATTTGACAAAAGGGAGTATCTTTTTCCAATCGGTTCAGCGGGTGCTGACCGTGTAGTTGGTTCGTATGAACATGAATCTATCAGTGATATTGAGACAAACCTTGATATTATTGGACGGGCTACACGCCGATTGACAAAGGATATTTCCAGCACTTTTATATTGGGTTATAACCTAAATGACCGCAAGCGTCTTAATTTGTATGGCAAAGGCACTAATTTTATAGTTAATACCAATATTAAAAACTTCGATAATTCGGGAATAGTTACTGCACGCAATAACACCTTAAAAACGGGTTCAAATAGGGGTTATGCAACGATGTCTATGGACTATAAAAACCAATTATCCGTCAATGCGTCGGGCGCGCTTGAAGCGGCTTCGAGCATAAAAGGTAATTTCTTCTACCCCTCAGTAGATGCCTCTTGGCGGTTCAATAAATTGACACCTTTTAAGAATGTAGAATGGTTGTCATTAGGAAAGCTTCGTGCTTCTTGGGGGAAGGTGGGCATACGTCCAAATCCTTACCGCGGCCAAACAACCTATGAAACAGTAACTTACGAAACATATGACGACCCACTCGGTACAGCATTTTTTGGAGGGGGTTATCGCCTTGACAATGTAAAAGGTAACGACAATTTACGTCCCGAAATAAAAACAGAATGGGAATTGGGAACAGACTTACGTTTCTTCGAGAACCGTTTATCGCTTTCAGCGTCTTATTACAATAATGAAATTAAGGATATTTTACTCACTGTAGGGCGCAACCCATCCACTGGGTTCACAGGTCAATACGCTAATGCGGGTTTGATGACAAACAAAGGCTGGGAAACTGATTTTAATCTTGAGTTTTTTAAAAAAGGTGATTTAACACTCAATATTTACGGCAATATTAATCAAAACATCAATAAAGTCGTGGATTTGAAAGGCTCTCGTACCATCGACTTGACGGGGCAATCCATGAGTTCAAGAGCGGTTGAAGGCTATCCGATGGGAACGCTTTGGGGACCGCGTGCTTTGCGAGATGCCAATGGCACTTTTGTTTTGGATGCCCTCGGCTATCCGCAAGTAGATCTTGAACAAGGTCCTTTGGGCAATCCCAATCCCGATTGGCGAGGCGGTTTCGGCTTTAGCGCAAGCTATAAAAGCGTGGATTTCAATGTTTTATTTGAAACTTCGCAAGGAGGTAAAATTTCGCAAGGAACAAAATCGGTCTTGTACAATTTTGGTACTCACGCAGAGGTAGGGAATGAAGTGACTCTTACTAAAGAAATGAAAAACGTGGCAGGTAGAGTCTATCCAGCGGGTTCAGTTGTGCGGGGCAATATTGGCAACTTTGGGGCGGGAGATGTCATTTTAGACGAGAATTGGTACACCACTCGCGGTGCAGGTTTGGGCGCATCTGCCATCCGTGAATTTTTTGTTGGAGACGCCACTTGGACCCGCCTTCGAGAAGCATCGCTTATGTACAATATCAATGGTAATTGGTTGAAAACTAAGACCAAATTATCGTCTATTCAAATTGGTGTAACAGGTCGTAACCTCTTTTTGTGGACACCGATTGTAGGCTTTGACCCCGAGGTTAATCAAGCGGGTGTTAGCAATGGTTTTGGTATCGAGTATTTTACCAACCCAAGTACCCGCTCTGTTTTGTTTTCATTAAAAATAAATTATTAATAATTTGAATTAGGATGCTAATTCAAGTTAAAAAACATCTAAATTTTTAAATTAAAATCGAAAATGAAAAAACTGAAATATATATTAATTTTCCTCTTATTTATAGGCTTATCGAACGGTTGCACAGACTTCTACGCAGGTAAAAACGTGGACCCCGATGCCCCCACTGCCGTCAATCCCGATGGCTTATTAAAAGGCATACAACTGGCAAATATTGAAGTCCAATTGGGTCAAACCCAACGCATTTCGGGCATGTGGACAGGGCAATACCGAGGCGTAATATTACTCTACCTCGCCATTCACGAGTACAATCTCTCTGCCGAAGAATCCAATAGCACATGGGGTTTGGCGTATCAAAGTGTCGTAAAACAATGTCGGATTATGCGCGAAGGTTTGAAAGACGACCCTTTTTATCAAGGTGTTGGTAAAATAATGGAAGCCCACTCACTCGGTACTTTGACTGCCTTGTATGGCGATATTCCTTTCACAGAAATTGCCCAAGATGAAAAGTATGAAAACCCGAAATTTGACAAGCAAACGGCTGTTTATGCGGGTCTTCAAACGCTTTTGGATGATGCAATCGCAGACTTGAAAAAAATAACAGGCACTCGAATCGTTGACAACGATTTACTGTTCAAAGGCGCACATACCAAATGGATTGAAGTCGCTTACACGCTCAAAGCACGGTATTATATGGAAACCAAAGAGTATGAAAAAGCATACACCGCTGCCTTGTCGGGCGTTTCATCAGGTGCAAATTCCTTGAAATTCGTACCACCCGGAACAGCTATCGGCAATGGCAATTTGATGAATATGATGATTGCCAACAGAGGTGGCTATTTCAGCACAGCTACTACCTATTTGACCCGTCTTTTGGGTAGAACATTTGCCGCAGGTTCTCGCAACAATACTAAAACCACGGAAGATGCCCGCTCAAAATACTATGCTATTGGCGGTTCAAGCTCAACAGGGGAAAGAGGCGTAGCTGCCCAAAAAGCTCCTATGCCCTTAGTCATTTTTGAAGAAAATCTGTTGACATTGGCTGAAAGTGGCTTGCGTACAAAAGGCGTTGCCGAAGGCATATTTCAACTCAATAAATTGCGCGCCTATTTGAACACAAAAGGCAATCCTTTCACGCCCATTACTGCTACGGATACGGTAAAGTATGACCCCTATGTACAAGCAGATTTTGCAGCAGGCGGTATTGAAAACAGGACAAACCTAACGGAAGAAAAGGCATTATTGCGCGAAATTATTGAAGAACGCTACGTGTCACTCTACGGTCAGATATTACCTTTCAATGATTTTAGGCGTTTAGCTAAATCAGATTCAGATGTGCGTCCCGTTTTGCCATTCAATTCTACTACGGCAACCAAACACCCTGAGCGTTTGATATATGCCCAAACGGAAATCAATGGCAATCCAAATTTACCTAAGCCGATTCCAGATCTTTTTCAAGTGACGGAGGTGAATAAGTAGTACCCCCTCAGTACACTGTTCAAAAAGTATGGTATAATAACTCAAATCGTACCTACCAAATTTATTTGGTGGCGCAAGGATGTTGAATACTTCCGAATTAAATTTTGTGGTTATTCGAGCATTGGAAGCCACCAAATAAATTTGGTGGGTACGATTTGAGTTACTTTACCATATTTTTTGAACAATGTACTCATTATTTTAATTTGTTAACCAAAAAAAATTTATCATGAATAATCAACCCACAAAGGCAGTTATGCCTTACACGTCTTTTCTCAAAAGTCTTGTCAGAAACATTTATCCGCTTTCGCTTAGAGAAAAAATAATACATCGCTTGTTGGATAAAGTAAATTTACCGCACAACGACATACAATTGGCTTTTAATCACAATATCCGAATGGATTTAAGTGTCGCCGATGTTGGCCATCAATCCATAATGCTGGGTGGATTTTATGAACTTGCCCTCACAAAATTCATTTCAAAACAAGCTAAATCGGGCGGGCTTCTCGTTGATGTAGGAGCAAATTATGGATATTATTCTCTGCTGTGGGCAGCACAAAATCCTCAAAATAAGGTCATCGCTTTTGAAGCATCCCCTCAAAATATCCCCGCACTCACTTATAACATTGAAAAAAACAATTTGTCACCAGCCATTACCATTATGCCTAAAGCCGTCTGCGATTATTCAGGCTCAATTCATTTTGCTTGTATGAATGAAGAAGGGCAAACAGGTTGGGGCGGTATTAGTGCCCAAAAAAATGGAACGGATATAGTTGTGCCTTGTGTTACATTAGATGAGTATTGCCATCAAAACAATATTACACAAATTGATTTTTTGAAAATTGACGTAGAAGGCGCAGATACTATGGTGCTAAGAGGTGCAAAAAAACTACTTCACCAAAAACGGATAAAAGTTATTGCTTTTGAAGTCAATAAACAGAGGATGGCAGCATTGGGTATCGCTGAAAATGAGGCTCTTGACTTATTGCACCATGCCAACTACCAAACTAAATCTTTGAATCAGAGTGAGTACATAGCATGGTCGTGAATGTATTGCCCTATACAATTGAACAGCAATTCTCGCTATTAAAAATTTTCTAATACCCCCTCAGTATTTAATTTAGTAGCGAGTATTGCTGAAAAAGAAATGCCTGAAAAGAGGTCAGTAGCTATCCCAGTAAGCAGCAAAAAGAACCCATACGGACGCGGAAAAAATAAATTTAATAACTATGGCATAGGTGTTTATCAAACCGTAAACACTTAATGTTATTTAGAATAGAATGTCTATGACTGTTAAAAAATTACCCGCATTTCTTAGGAAAACTTGGTCACTACTGGTAGTTTAAACATATAAAAAACTAATCTCGCCAATACTTTTGCTTTTTATAATGCCCCTTCGCTTTCCCCCGTCCATGATGTTGATAACGATTTTCGCAAGGCGGCGGCGGTGGTATATATTCCCAATAGCCCTCATACCATACATAGTCCCGGTATTGTCTATCCCAAACCCATTCGCCCTCGCGCCAAACATGATTAGGACTTGGGCAAGCGGTGCGCGAATAGTATCGCCTCGGTGGTGGCGGTGAGGGTAAATTTACTTGCACCGAAACCAATTGCGCAGAGGCTTCCATACTGCCCGTTGCCAATAGTATCAATACTAAACATCGTTTTAAAATTGCCATAGATATTTTGTTTTAGTATGTGAAAAAATCAAATTTTACTTTCAACAAAAGTATCTACTTACAATATAGGAAAGCGTTAAGGCTATATTAAATCGCCGTGTTAAGGTCTTAAATATCCCTTAATAAGTCCGTTAAAAAGGCTTTTCTATTTAGAAATTGATAAGTTTTTGGGGGAAATAGGGAAAAATACTGAGGGGGTACACCACCATTTCAAACCACATCCTAAAAATAAGTACGCACTCCTTACCCACCAATATTGTATCAAACTCCGCAAGTTTCGGGTTGGCTCAATACAAATCACGGGCTAATTTTGTCCCATTAAACCATTGAATTAAATCATTTTCATCATGCACACATTTATTTTGATACATGGGTCTTGGCACAGTGCTTGGAATTGGCACAAAGTCGTACCCATTTTAGAAAAGCAAGGGCATAGGGCAATCGCCATTGATTTACCCGCTATGGGACGAGACAAAACGCCCGTTTCTACTGTAACAATGCCTTTAATCATGGAAAAATTAGGACAACTGATTGATACTTTTGAGGGAAAAGTTATCTTGGTCGGTCACAGTAAAAACGGCATTATGATTTCACAAATAGCGGAACAACGTCCACAGAAAATTGAAAAACTGATTTATCTTGCCGCTTATTTAGTGCCAAATGGCAAGACACAAAGGGAATATTCCATTCAAGATACCGAGGGGGTATTAAAACCTTATGTGACTTTTCATAGGGAATTAAACGCCTCAACTTTGGAACACGCCATTTACAAAGAGGGTTTGTACCACGATTGTGAAGACGATATTACGGAATTGGCAAAGGTTTTACTAAGTCTCGAACCCGTCATTACAGGCATGACGCCCTTGCAATTGACAGAAGAAAATTATGGACGTGTGCCCAGATTCTACATCGAATGTACGGAAGATAGAGCCGTCACGCCTTTTATTCAAAGGAAAATGTACACCGAAACGCCTTGTTTAAAAGTGTACAGCATGGCAACGAGTCATTCCCCTTTTTTCAGCAAGCCGCAAGAATTGTCGGATATTTTTTGTGAAATAGCTCAATTTTAGGCTTTATAAAAATTTATACAGTATGACGGATTTCGATATAAATTATCATCGCGTGGCAGAAGCCATAGACTACTTGACCAATAACTTTAAAAATCAACCCGATTTAGACGAAGTAGCGCGTCAAGTACACCTTTCACCCGCCCATTTTCAACGTATTTTTACGGAATGGGCAGGTGTAAGCCCTAAAAAATTTATGCAGTATTTGTCGTTAGACCATTTGCGAAGCCGCATATTTGATACATCTAACCTCAATCAAGCGGCAGATTTGGTTGGTTTTTCAGCCCAATCGCGCGTCTATGACTTATTTGTGAGCATTGAAGGTGTGACACCCAATGAATACAAAACGTATGGGCAAGGTCTTAACATCGAATACGGCTTTCACGCAACACCTTTTGGCGAATGTTTTATTGCCCTTACCGAAAAAGGACTTTGCGCCTTGTCTTTTGTGGAGGAAACGAATAAAAAAACTACTTTTGAGGCTTTTTCAGAGAAATGGCAAGGCGCAAAATTGGTTCAAAATGCTAAAAATACGGGGGGGGTACTTCAACAGATATTTGACCTAAAGGCAACCAATAAAATTCACGTAAGGGTACAAGGCACTAATTTTCAACTCAAAGTTTGGGAAGCCTTGTTAAAAATTCCGCAAGGCTCGGTGTCTACGTATCAAAAAATAGCGGATAGTATTCAAAATCCAAAAGCTGTTCGGGCAGTTGGTACAGCTATCGGCAACAATCCCATTGCCTATTTGATACCGTGCCATAGGGTTATAAAATCAACAGGAGCGATTGGGGAATATCATTGGGGCAGTACGCGCAAAAAAGCGATATTAGGTTGGGAAATGGCAAATCATTATTAAACGACATAGAATATGGACATTAAAAAGTGCTTAAAAAGTGATACTGATAGCATTTTATCACTTTATGATGCGGCAAGGAAGCTGCAAACGCAAAGAAAAATGGTCGTCTGGCCTAATTTCGACAAGTCTTTTATTGAAAAGGAAATCCAAGAACAAAGGCAATGGAAAATTGTCATAGGAGACATCCTTGCCTGTAACTGGACAATTACCTTTGAAGACAAGGAAATTTGGGGAGAAAAAGACAAAAACGATGCTATTTATATTCATCGCATCTGTACAAATCCGTCTTTGCGCGGCAACAGATACATTGATACTATTGTTGAATGGGCGAAAAGATACGCCCAACAATTAGGTAAACAGTTTGTTCGGTTGGATACATTAGGTAACAATACACGCTTAATTGAACACTATACATCATCTGGTTTTGAATTCTTGGGCATGTTTGAATTAGCGGATACTAAAAATCTGCCGAAACACTATCAAGATGAGCCAAACTGTTGTCTGTTTGAGATTAATTTAACCCGTTAAAAAAAACTAAATAGAGATAAAACTGACAATTCGAGTACCAGTAATTCCGCATATGACATAAATAGACCACAGATTTTACTGATTAGACTGACTTTCGCTGATTTTTTCCAATTAGACAAAAACAAATCCGTGTTCCTCAATGATATTATACTATCTGCCAATCAATAGGCGTTAAACCATTGGCTTTCAAATAGTTATTCGCCTTTGAAAAATGGCGATTGCCTTGAAACGCATTGCCTGCGAGCGGAGAAGGATGCGCCGACTCCAATATAAAATGCTTTTCGCCGTCAATCAATTCTTTTTTGCGTTTGGCAAAATTGCCCCAAAGCATAAAGACAATGTTTTCACGCTGTTGAGAGAATTTTCTAATGACAGCATCGGTAAAAAAATGCCAACCGATTTGTTGGTGCGAACCCGCTTTACCCACAGCATCTACGGTTAGAAAAGCATTGAGTAGAAAAACGCCTTGTTGTGCCCACTTAGTCAAATCGCCATGCGGGGGTATTGAGAAGCCCAAATCGGTTTGGATTTCTTTGTAAATATTGGCGAGCGAAGGCGGGGTACGTACTCCTTTTGGTACTGAAAACGATAAACCCATCGCTTCATTCGGGTTGTGGTAAGGGTCTTGACCCAATATCACGACTTTCACTTTATCAAAAGGCGTGGTATCAAAAGCGTTGAATATTAAACTGCCCACGGGATAAATAACTTTACCCGCCGCCTTTTCGTTTTTGATATAGTGCGTTAATGTTTGGAAATAAGGCTGTTCAAATTCCTCCTGCAAAACAGTTTTCCAGCTTTCTTCGATGCGGATTTGACTCATAGATGTTTGTGTGGTTAAGGTTTGTCAATATAGATTGTGAATTTTTTGTTAAAAATCAAAGACAATGCTTTTTCTACTGTGGAAAAAGAGCGTTTTTGCGTCTCCATAATAATGGCACATCCCGATACAATCGGTAATGGGTAAGCAAAGATAGGAATTTCTTAAAAATCGCTAACTTTATCCCTTGTTTTTCTTGAAAATTTGTGTCTATTTTGAGTTTATATAGTGCAACGGAACGCTGTTCCGTTGTGGATGCTCCCGACCAACGGAACAGCGTTCCGTTGCACTTGTTACAACAGTTCACAGTTATACGTTTACAGTTCAAAAAAAATAATTGCTTTATGAAAAGAACCATTCTTATGTTTTTGACTTTAATGACCCTATTCGCGTGTACTAAAAAAGTTGCGGATAAAGTGACCGAAACGCCTATCAAACAACCTGTGCAAGAGACTACACCGCCCGTAGTTACGACTACCAAAGCGGTAACGCCCAAACTCAATATCCCTGAGGGCATACGGGCAGATTTGGTCGTGAGCATTAAACGCACGCCTTGTTTTGGCAAATGTCCTTATTACAATGTCGAAATTTACGAAACGGGTACAGTCGTCTATGAGGGTTTTGGCTATACAAAACGCATGGGCAAACACGAAGCCTATATCACAGAAGCGGGTTTGGCTAAGATACGCGCAAAAGCAAACGAATTAGGGTATTTAAAGTTGAGTAATACGTACCCGATTGATACCAAAGTAGATGTACCCGATTTGCCAACCACGATTACGTACATACGCATAGGCAACGATGGCAAATCTATCCGCAATAAATTTGAAGCACCAAAAGCATTGATTGAGTTTGAAAAATGGTTGGATGCGGAGATTGAGAGTTTGAGTTTTAAAGAAATGAAAAACTAATACGACATAACAGGAAAAACGATTGAATAATGAATTTAATATTTAACCCATTGAGTACAAATAGTACAAAAATACTGAGGGGGGTAAATATTAAATGAATATTGGGTTGAAAATTGATACATCCGTTAGGATTCACACGTTAAATGCACTTGTACGTGCGAATCATAAGGGATTCCCTTTATCATTTCGTCTATTTTACCTATAACGGTACAAATCCTAACGAATTTATGAATTTTCAACCCAATATACGCATTATTTATCCTTATTTACGGTTTCACCACTTTATCAAAATCACCACCTTTGAAAAGGCTGATTTTATTGATGTCAATATGCTTTTTCATAGCTTTATTCACATCTTCAACGGTGAGTTTCATGAGTTGTGCTTCGTAGTTGCTGTCAAATTGCATGGTGCGATTTAAGAACAAGTACGTATTTAATTTACCTACCAATTGCTTATCATTTGCACGACCCAATTGACGGGCTTGTATCAAAGATTTTTTAGCATCGTCTAACTCCTGTTGTGTAATACCTTCCTTCAGCATTTTAGATACTTCATCTTTAAACGCTGCTTCCAATTTGCCTACGTTTTCGGGTGCGTAGATAGCATATGCGCCAAAACTACCCATTTTATCCAACGCATCAGCATTCAACCAAGAGCCTACACCATAACTTAAGCCTTCTTTTTGACGAATGCGATTTGCCAAACGGCTACTTAATGAACCACCACCCAATACATAATTACCCATCCAGGCAGCCGCATAATCGGGGTCAGTATCGTTGATCGGTAAGTTCAAACCAGCCATGAACATGGCATTGGCTTTATCAGGCGTTTTAATGACTTCATTCGCCGTTTTCACATCAAAATATTTCTTTTCAACGCGCTTATACGGCTTAGGGCTTTTCCATTTGCCCAAACCTTTTTCAATAATATCTTTGGCTTTGGCTTCATCAAAATCACCAACGATAGACATAGTGGCATCACTTGCGCCATAAAAATCCTTATAAAATTGTTGAACATCCGCCAGTTTCGCATTTTTCAACATTTCAATCTCCTCTGGCAAACTATTGTTGTAACGAATATCTCCTTTTGGATAAGGGCTTAGGTGTCTATCCATTGCCAAATTTGCTAAGGCTTGCGGATCGCTCAATTGTTGCTCAGATTGGGCAAGGGTTTGGGTACGCATTTCGTTAAATTCCTTCTCCTGCATTTTAGTATCCGTCAACATTTGCGTCACGAGTTCCAATACGGCAGGAAGGTTGTCTTTTACTGTTTCAACATTGACAAATAGTTTGTCTTGAGAAGCACTGATATTGACCGATGCTTTCAAGTTATCCAATTGGTCTTTTAGCTGTTGGTCAGTCAATTTTGATGTGCCTTTATCCACCATTTCACCCGCTAAATACGCCATCATACCTTTTCCAAAAAGGCTTTTTTCATCGCCAAAACGAAGCGTTATAGAGGCATTTACCGTATTTCCTCTTGTTTTTTTAGATAAAAAAGCATATTTTACAGTGCCCGCATTGCCTTTTTTAGTGCGGCTATCAATATTGGTTGTAGATGGGTCGAATACCTCACCCGCGTCCATTGCTGCTTTGCCTTTATAGCCCGCTACCATCGAAGCCACATCGGGCGCAGCAGGTATTTCTGAACGGTCAGATTTGGCTTCTGGCATGAATGTACCTGTGGTGCGGTTAGATGGTTTGAAATATAAATTCGCTACGCGGCTCACATCAGCTACCGTTACTTTTTCTACATTATCACGCAACAAGAAGAACAAACGCCAGTCGCCTTGTCCCATGTATTCGCTCAACAAATAGCCAGTTGACTCAGTATTGCGATACAATTGTTCTATTTGCTTCAATATTTTTGTTTTCGACCTTTTCACGTCTTCCTCCGTCATCGGCGTATTTTTAATATCATCCAACGTGCTAAGGAGTATCTTTTTAGCTTCGTCCAAATTATCTTCCTTGCGCACGTCCACGTTGAAATAGATAAACCCCGGGTCTTTTCCCGCATATGGATAGCCCCAGATATTGGCGGCTTTTTGCGTAGAAACAAGGTTTTTGTATAAACGCCCAGAAGGGTTGTCCGTCAAAGCCGTTTCCAATATTGCAATCGCTGCATAATCGGGGTGCGAACCCGCAGGAATATGATAGGCAGCCGAGGTTACTTGCAAATCACCCACGCGGCGTAAAGAGACAAAACGCTCACCGTCTTGGGTCGGTTCAGTTGACCATGTGGTAGGTAACACACGGGTCGGTTTAGGAATAGGCGTGAAGTATTTATCAATCAGTTTCAATGTTTTAGCTTCATCTATCTTGCCCGCTATAAGTAATACAGCATTATCGGGTTGATAATTTTTACGATAAAATGCTTGTAGGTTTTCGATAGGCACATTCTCAATATCAGAGCGATTGCCAATCGTAGATTTACCATAGTTGTGCCATAGGAAAGCGGTAGACAAAACGCGCTCCATCAACACACCCGATGGGTCATTTTCGCCCGATTCAAACTCGTTGCGCACGACAGAAA
>JAYVKQ010000142.1:0-7300 GCA_043768285.1 Saprospiraceae bacterium
GCCTATTGGGGCAGCGCATATAACCCATCACTCAAAAAACTGATGATAGATTATGCGTTTCAATATGTTCCGCATATCTTGTTTTTCGTTAATGAACACAATACGCGCTCGCAAAAAGCGGTTCAGAAAATTGGCGGCGTGCGGATATATGAATTGGAGGGAAAAAAGATTGCGCTGAAAGATTTATCAACTGTTGTTTTTAAGATTAGTAAGAATGCGTATCAATTATGAAGAAAATAGGCTTAGTAGGCGGTATCAGTTGGGTGTCCACTATGGATTATTATAGGTACATCAATGAAGGCGTTAATGCAAAATTGGGTGGCTTGCAATTTGCAGAATGTGTCATTTACTCCTTAAATTTTGCAGATATTCAAGCAAAAAGCTGGGAAAATGCTTATAGTTTGCTGTTTAATGCATGTGAAGATTTAAAACGCGCTGATGTGAAAGCCATCGCTTTATGTGCCAATACTGCTCATATGTATGCAGAAGAATTGCAAGCACAAATTGGATTGCCGCTTATTCACATTGTTTCAGAAACGGCTAAAGCGATACAAGCGCAAGGCATATCAACCGTGGGGCTTTTGGGTACACAATTCACCATGGAAATGCCGTTTTATAGAGAAAAATTAGAAGCATACGGTTTGAAAGCCTTAATACCTGAACGACAAGAAACAAGGGATTATATACAACAAACCCTCGAAGAAGAATTGGGTAAAGGCGTGATATTGTCTAAAACCAAGCAAAACTATATAGATATTGCGGAGGATTTAATACAACGCGGTGCAGAAGGCATCATTTTAGGTTGTACAGAAATTCCGCTCTTGCTAAGTCAAAATGATTTTTCTGTTCCTATATTTGATACCACTAAAATTCATGCGGAGGCGATTGTAGGGTTTATAGTTGCTTAAAATCCTTAAAATACTGAGGGGGTGTAAAATATTAATCTACTAAAAATAATGCCTTATGATAGCCAACACACCCAAACCACCCTACTACGCCGTCATTTTCACCTCCATCAGAACGGAGGTAGATAACGGCTATGGCGCAACTGCCCAACGCATGGTCGAGTTAGCCCTACAAATGCCTGGTTGCTTGGGTGCAGAAAGTGCGCGTGAAGAAGTCGGCATAACCGTTTCTTATTGGCAAGATTTGGAGAGTATTAAAAATTGGAAATACCAAATGGAACACGTTGAAGCCCGCGATAAAGGGCGTGAAATATGGTATTCAAAATATAAATTGCGGATTGCTTTGGTAGAAAGAGATTATGGCTTTGAGAAACTTTGACCCTATTCATCATTCATACTTCATCATTCATCATTAAGAAAACATGTATATTCCTAAAATAAATGAGGAGCAAGACCAAGAGCGTATAGTGGATTTTATCCATAAAAATAGCTTTGGCATATTGGTGAGTGCGCAGAATGATATGCCTGTTGCGACGCATATTCCTATGGCGTTGGAAATGGGCGAAAATGATACCCCAATACTGAGGGGGCATGTCGCACGAGCTAATCCGCATTGGCAACTATGGCAACAACCTTCCCCTGCCTTGGTCATTTTTTCGGGCGCACATTCCTATATATCTTCTTCATGGTATGAGAAAGAAAGTGTTTCCACTTGGAATTATTTGGCTGTTCATGTATATGGCACAATCCGTATTGTGGACGATGAAACCCTTTATGAAAGTTTGAAAAAACTGACCAATAACTACGAAAAACATCAAGAAAAACCGCTTTATTTTGAACAATTGGGTGAAAATGAGATTAGAAAGATGATGAAAGCGATTGTCGGTTTTGAAATAACCATTGACCGTATCGCAGCCAAAGCCAAATTGTCCCAAAACAGAAATGATAGTGATTATAAAAATATTGTCACGCAATTGAATAAAACCGATGATTTTCAAGCGCATGAAATAGCACATGAAATGGTACAAAGGCGTGTTTTAGGAAATGGTGAATGATGAATTTTGTTTTTTAACGAATTAGACATTGATTTTCAATTATTTATAAAAATACTGAGGGGTATCAACAATGGCAAAATTTCAAGAACAACTGAGCGACAATCTCAAAACTTTCATTCAAGAACAACATATGTTTTTCACCGCGTCTGCACCTACTGAGGGGCGCATCAACCTATCACCAAAGGGGATAGATAGCTTCCGCATATTGGACGATAGCACAGTAGCCTATTTGGATTTGACGGGTAGTGGCAACGAGACATCTGCCCATATTCAGGAAAATGGGCGTATGACCATTATGTTTTGTGGTTTTACCGAAACGCCTTTGATTTTGCGCCTCTATGGACAAGGCGAAGTGGTGAAAAAAGACAATGCAAAATGGCTCGAAATGTCCGAAATGTTTCCGCATTATGTGGGCGAAAGACAGATAATTTTGCTGCATATTCAGTCGCTGCAAACATCTTGCGGTTTTGGTGTACCTGTATATGAGCATATAGGCGATAAAAAAATTGCATCCAGGCTAACTCTCTGGGAAAATAAACTTACTAAAGAAGAATATTGGGAGATGAAAAACCAAAAGAGTATTGATGGTTTGCCAACGCATATTCTCTAATCAGTGGTTATGTTCGGGGAACTTTTGAAGTTCCCCGAACATAGTGGAAACATAGTGACACTTTCATAATAAATTGATTATCAATGATATATAAATTAACAGCCCAAGACCTTGCCCCTCTCCTACCTACGCCCGAAGGCAAGCATTTCTTCGTAGGCATGGCGCACGGAACGATGAGCGTAGAACTCTATAAACCCGATACAATTGACCCACAAACACCTCATGAACAAGACGAACTCTACGTCATACTGAGGGGGTCAGGTACTTTTTTTGTGAACGGAGAGCGTATGCCCTTCAAAGAAAATGATGTGCTTTTTGTACCTGCGGGCATCGAACATCGCTTTGAAAATTTTACGGATGATTTTATGACTTGGGTTATATTCTATGGGCAAAAAGGAGGTGAAAAGGCTTAAAAACAAGGCAATAAATACACTTTTTTAAAAAAAAAATAGAGATTTGTTGCAAAATCTAAAAGATGAAAGAATTACCAATTGGCATACAGACTTTTTCTAAGATTATCAATGAAAACCGCGTGTACATTGATAAAACGGAACATATATATAAACTGCTTAAAAATCCTCTTTACTATTTCCTATCACGTCCTCGCAGATTTGGTAAATCTTTGTTATTGGATACTTTAGAAGAAGTTTTTAAGGGTAATAAAGACCTTTTCAAAGGCTTATATATTGAACATAAAATTAGTTGGGAAGCCTATCCAATAGTGCGTTTATCTTTTGATAAACTCAATACTTCAAAAGACGCATTTGGTGAAAGCTTAGGTAATGCTTTGAAAAATATAGCGGAAAACAATGGTATTGATATTAAAAGCACCTATTTTAAAGAAGTTGCGGACGAACTGATTACGAAATTGTGTAAGCAAACGGGTAAGCGTGTGGTAATACTGATTGATGAATATGACCGCCCCCTATTAAATTATTTGAATACTGATATAGCTGAAATCAATAGAGATATTGTAAGAGAATTTTTTACAACTTTAAAGAGCCTTGATAGTCAAGTGCATTTTGTCTTTATAACAGGTGTTTCAAAATTTAGCCAAGTTTCTTTGTTCTCTGGTGCAAATAATTTAACAGATATTACCATAGACCCATCTTTTGCAACCGTTTGTGGATATACACAAAGCGATTTAGAATATCATTTTGATGATAGAATTGACCTATTAGCTCAATATTTAAACCTAACTAAGGAAGAAGTTTTATTAGAAATGAAAAAATGGTACAATGGCTATTCTTGGAATGGTGAAGCTGTATATAACCCTTTTTCAATTCTTCGCTTGTTCCAAACGCAAAGTTTTGGCAACTATTGGTTCGAGACTGGTTCTCCCAGTTTTTTGATAAAGGTATTGTTTAGTGATTTTAAATACCGTTTTAAAAATATAAAGACAAGTATTAATTTATTGACATCAGGGTTTGATATTAAGCATATTGAACCCACCTCCCTGATGTTTCAAGCTGGATATTTGACCATAAAAGGGTATGACCACCAAACAAGAAGATATACTTTAGATTATCCAAACCAAGAAGTAAAAGAGAGCCTTCAAGAGTATCTATTACAAACTTTTAGTCACCAAGAACATTCGGCTATACAATCTATTGCCTATCAAATTTATGATGCTTTGATAGCCAACGATATAGACCTGTTCGTTAGCCTAACCAATACCCTTTTTAGCCAAATACCCGAACCTATATTTATTGCTCAATACGAAGCCTATTATCAATCCATTTTGTACTTAGTTTTTTCACTCATGGGTATTGAAACACAAGCCGAAAGCCCGACCAATAAAGGGCGTATTGATACGGTTGTACCTACACCTGACCGAATTTTTGTGATAGAATATAAAATTGGAAAAGGGGCGGCTACGGCTATGAAGCAAATAGAAAATCAAGCCTATTATGAAAAATATTTGCATCAAGGCAAGGACATTGTACTGATGGGCTTGGCTCTCGGAAAAGAGAAAAGAGGCATAGTTGAAAAGAAAATTAAAGTTATAAAACAATAACAATCAATTATTTATGAAAAAATCGGACATCAACCAAGCACCCAATTACTTTGATACCTACGTCAATAAAGTAGCTGATATTGAACTTATGGATGCTTTAAAACAAAGTATCACGGAACTCGATAATCTGGACTTTGATGCTTTAAACGCTAAGGCAGATTACGCCTACGCCGAAGGCAAATGGACTATCAAAGATATATTCCAACATCTTATTGATACTGAACGAGTTATGACCTATCGGGCATTGAGTTATGGACGCAATGATGCCAAACAATTGCCCGGTTTTGATGAAAACAATTACGCCATCCATGTGAATACCAAAAAGCGCAGCCTTAAAAGTTTGATTGCTGAACTGAAATTGGTCCATAAATCCTCTATTGCGCTTTTCAAGTCGTTTGACAAAAAAGCATTGAAACGAAAGGGTATTATGTTCAATTCTGAAATGTCTGTTTTAGCCATCGGTTTTGTATTGGCAGGGCATCAGATACACCATTTGCAGGTGATTAAAGAACGCTATTTGTAAATCCACTACCCTACCGATGCCACCGCTTTGAAGCGGTGGCATCGGTACAATTTCAACAATGAAAAAGAAAACATCAAAAACCCAACCCAGTCGTTATCCCAAGAGGTTTGATAACGACCCAGCGTTTATCAACTCAGCTTTAGATGAGGCTTTATTGTGCCACGTCTCATTTATCGTTGATAATCAACCATTTATATTACCAACAGGCTATTGTAGGGTTGAAAAAACGCTGTATTTGCACGGCTCGGTGGGCAGTCATTTTTTTATGCAAATGGCGAAAGGGATACCCGTTAGTATTGCCATTACACATATTGACGCATTGGTTTTAGCACGTTCAGTTTTTAATCATTCCGTCAATTATCGCTCAGTTATCGCTTTTGGCACAACACGTTTGGTTGAAGATGAAGCTGAAAAATGGTTGGCTGCTAAAACTTTTACCGAACACATGATACCAGGGCGTTGGGAAGATGCCCGACAACCTACGCCTAAAGAAATGCAAAAAACCATGTTCATAGCCATTGAAATGGAAGAAATATCCTGCAAAAAACGGACACATGGCGTAGGCGATGACGAAGATGATATGACCCTACCCGTTTGGGCTGGCTTGATACCTTTGAAGCTGACCCCTCAGTATCCAGCGCAAGATGATGTGCAAAGTAAAGCTATTCCTCTACCCGATTATGTCAAAAACTATTCAAGATGATACGTTACGAAACAAAAACCACGATAACAGCGGCGGCGTTTATAGATGTTTTGACACGCTCTACCCTATCGGAACGCCGCCCTGTGCATGAGCCTGACCGCATAAAAAAAATGCTCGACAATGCCCCTGTGCTTGTTACCGCTTGGGATGGAGATACATTAGTAGGCATATCAAGGGCAATAACGGATTTTGCTTATTGTACCTATCTTTCAGATTTGGCAGTGGATGTCGCTTATCAAAAAAGTGGTATTGGGAAACGTTTGGTGGAAATAACGCATGAAGTCGCTGGGCATGATACAAATTTGATATTGTTGGCAGCACCTGCGGCTGCACAATATTATCCCAAAATAGGTATGGAGCAATTTACGGATTGCTTTTTATTTCGTAGAAAAGCATAAGGTTAGTGCGTAGGTTTAGTAAACGGAAATTGATTTTTTTTTGAAAAAAAAAATCAATTTCCGTTTACTAAACCTTTGTCGAAAATCAATCTCAATTACAAAAAATACTGAGGGGGTAGCCAAATATGACTTGATATGGGTTATCAAGTCATTTAACATAAATTAAATATTTTTTAACATTATAAAATATTGATTTATAAATTTTTATGATTAAAATCAATACTCAGTCATTACCGTAAAATGTGTTATAGTTGGCGATATACATAACCTCGATTCCGTAAAAAGTGTTATAGTTAAAAAGCTGAAAATATAGCCCAATTGGAAGGTTGTTATAGTTGGGATATTCACTAATACCTTGATTATCAGACCCTTAAAAATGGGGGTATCTATTAATCTCAAATCAAGTGTGCTAAAGGCTATGTGTTATATCTATAGATTTTAAAATCGCCGCGCGGCGGGTGGATAAAATCAATAAAAAAACAGTATTTAACCTTTTTTAAATAAAAAACAACTTCCAATATTGTGTTGTTGTTATTAGTTTTTTAACAAAGTTGTTATATATTGTAGAGCCGCATAACTAACTGATTATCAAATAATTACAAGGGGTTGATATAACACTTTTTACGGACAAGTATAACACTTTTTACGGTATAGTATAACAGATTTTACGGACATCTATAACACATATCACGGAGAGATATAACAGTAATTACGGAAGCCTATAACACTTTTTACGGACAAGTATAACGCTTTTCACGGTGTTATAATTACCCATTTTGTAGCCTTATTATAACGGATTTCACGGAGATATACCATTTATTATAACACTTTTTACGGAAATACAACTCAATACTCTTATTTTATATACCACTTTTTACGGAAAATAGTATTAACTATAACAGATTTCACGGAAACCATAGTAAACTATACCACTTTTTACGGAAATAGCCTATTTACAAAGGTTTCATTTTTATAACAGATTTTACGGGAAAATTATCCACACACCTTATTATAACACTTTTTACGGAAAATAGGGGTATCTGCACACCAAATCATAATGGAATTGCATTAATGAATTAATAGTTCAAT
>JAYVKQ010000143.1:0-2431 GCA_043768285.1 Saprospiraceae bacterium
TGATTTTGACCACGAAAATGTATCAATAGGGGGCGATTTCAATCGCCCTTCCGATGTGACCATATTTAAGAAATGATTTTTTGACCATATAATGAACAATATTATAAATTTAGCGGTAAAAATACTAATTGTAAAATATGTAGTAGAGTTAATCGTCTAAAAGATTAGAAACTTTTTGGGTTCTAACTTAAATGGTGTATGAAGTGTTAAAATACCTTAACACGACCTGTTAAATTTTCGTTAAAACGTTATTTTTCAATCAACAACTTAAAACCTCAAACGTTCTTTGTAGCGTAGATATATATGAACAGAAAAGATTTTAAAGTTTTCACCTTATATATATTACGCGGAATACAAATCATGGTTTAATATTAAAAGTAAGCAACATTATGAAAAATCTATTGTCATTGGTTGGTGCAGGTTTGATTGGCGGTTTGATAGTAGTTGGCGCCATGCACATTTCTGGAAAGAATATAAACGTGTCTCCCAAATCAAATCTTGCAAAATTTACCAATAATGATGTAACAAATGGCGCGATTGATTTGTCCTTAGCTGCCACGACTGCCTCCCCTACTGTTGTGTATATTGAGGCTTCTGAATCTAAAGAAAATGCGCAACGCCGTGCGCAAGAGCAATATGACAATGACCCTTTCGCACAACTTTTCGGTGGCTTCGGTTTCCGTATGCCGCAGAAAAAAGGAACAGGTTCGG
The DNA here is from genome assembly GCA_043768285.1 of Saprospiraceae bacterium. GTDB lineage: Bacteria > Bacteroidota > Bacteroidia > Chitinophagales > Saprospiraceae > JAAFJT01. The sequence continues at coordinate 712 of JAYVKQ010000143.1, forward strand.
GCGTTATTATCTCAAAAGATGGGTATATCGTTACCAATAATCACGTCGTTGATTTTGCTGACAATGTAAACGTGACTTTGAGTGATAATAAAAAATATTCCGCTAAAGTAGTCGGTACAGATGCACGTTATGATTTGGCTGTATTAAAAATTCAAGCCAATGATTTACCCGCAGTACAAAAAGGTAATTCGGAAACTTTGAAAATTGGCGAATGGGTTTTGGCTATTGGCTTCCCATATGATATTGGTACAACTGTAACGGCAGGTATTGTGAGTGCTACACACCGTAAAGCGGGTGTCAGCGATAGAAGAAATAATGTTATAGAAGATTTCATCCAAACTGATGCTGTTGTCAATCCAGGAAACTCAGGTGGTGCTTTGGTGGACGCTACGGGCAAATTAGTCGGTATCAATACTGCAATACAAACGCGCACAGGTAGTTATGAAGGGTATTCATTTGCCATTCCTGTTAATATCATGAATAAAGTTGTTGATGATATTATCAAAAATGGTGGTAATCGTGCCGCATTATCGCAACCACAAGTACAAACGGGTACGAATGGCAGAGCGAAATTAGGCATCACAATGATATCTGATGATTATTTTGAAAAAGAAGTCAATGACCGCAACTTAAATATTGATGGTGGCGTTATCGTAGATGAGGTTGTGGATGGAGGTTCAGCGCAATATGCAGGTTTGTTGCCAAATGATGTGATTGTTAGAATTAATGACAATCCTATCAATTCGACAAACGATATTCGCTCCATCGTAGCAGGTTCAAAAGTAGGCGAAACCTTGAAAGTGACCGTATTTAGAAATGGAAAATCTAAACTTATTCCCGTAGCATTACGTGGTTAAAATAAAAAGATTTCGATTTCTTACATTTATCTGACAGTTTAAGCGAACTAAAAATATACAATCGTTGTTATATACAGCAAAGAGACTTGTTTAAAGTTGGTTTTTCGTTTTGTTTTGATGCGTCTGACCCTGCGGTCGGACGCTTTTTTATGTCCAAAATTTTCTAATTAATGGTTTTAAAATTGTTAGAAACGAAAAAATGTTTTATTTTTGTTTTCAATAATTTAAAAATACATACATGGAATTAGAATTTCAAAAGGAGTACGATTTACTACACAATCAATGCCCACCTAAACATTATACCGCGCAAGATATTGATCCCGTTTATCGTTGGACATTTGACGACATAGAGGATACACGGAACTTTCAATCACAATATCATAAAGTCCTAAGCGTTTTCAATTAAAATCTGATACAGACATTTGTAAAGCCCTTGCTTTATCTATATTCAATGATTTGAAAGGTGCAAAAGATAGATTTGAGGAAATAGCGGAGGATATGGGTGATAAAGTATATCATTTGCTTGGAACAAGAATTGCAGAAGGAAATATTAAAGTTGTATATGGATTAAATGGAACTATTGGAAAGCACGGACATTTCAATCATCATCCTGCAAAGGACATTCCTTCAAAATCTACTTTTAAAATTTCAGAAGAAGAAAGATTATAAAATGGAAACATTAAAGTCTATTAATATCCCTAATTTAGGCGTGGAGCTTGAAAAAATTGGTGACTTCCTGTACCATGAGGGTCCTTTATTGTCTTTATTCCAAGATAGACACAATCCTGATAATTATTATTTTTATAAATGGTCTGATAGTGATACAACACCCCACAGATGGTTGGTTTTTTTAGTCAAAAAAG
>JAYVKQ010000144.1:0-23994 GCA_043768285.1 Saprospiraceae bacterium
CGATAAACTTTCTACGTGTGGACGCATTTCTGCCGCACCCAACGCACAGTTTAAACCCACTGTCAAAAGATTAGACACATGAGATATAGATATATAAAAGGCTTCTGCCGTTTGACCCGACAAGGTTCTGCCTGAAGCATCGGTGATTGTTCCCGAAATCATGACAGGCAAAGGCTCCCCCCCCTCAGTATCAAAATATTTTTCAATAGCAAAAATAGCCGCCTTTGCATTGAGCGTATCAAAAATGGTTTCTACCAATAATATATCCGACCCGCCTTCAACCAAGGCTTTTACTTGTTCATAATAGGCTTCTACTAAGTCGTCAAACGTCACAGCACGAAAACCAGGGTTATTCACATCGGGCGAAATCGAAGCAGTTCTATTTGTCGGTCCTAATGCACCTGCCACATAGCGCGGCTTGGTAGGGTCTTTTGCCGTAAATTCATCCGCTACTTTGCGCGCAACCTTTGCCGATTGATAATTAATATCATATACAGCTTCTTCCAACTCATAATCCGCTTGCGCGATAGTTGTACCCGAAAAGGTATTGGTTTCGATAATATCAGCACCTGCCTCCAAATAGGCACGGTGGATTGCCTCTATCACATCAGGTCGCGTGATGGATAAAATATCATTATTCCCTTGAATATCGCGGTGAAAATCCTTGAATCGTTCGCCACGGAAGTCTTTTTCCGTTAGTTTATACTGTTGAATGAGTGAACCCATCGCGCCATCAATGACGAGGATATGTTCTTTTGCTAATTCACGAATGTTTGGTTTTGTCATAAATACTTGAACACGTTTTGATGTAGTATTTCTAAAAAATAGGATTAAATGCTTGTCGGCAGGTTGTATCGTTTTGAATTAATCCGCAAAGGTACAGTTTAGTCTAATCAATTAAAAGAGGTTTTTTGAAGAAAAATATTGGATAAAACTAAAGATGTAGCGTACAATTTTAATTTAGGTTCTGCGTCTTTAAACATACCCCCTCAGTATTTGTTGATAAATACGCTTCATTTTTATTTATAAATTACCTTGTATGTGATTACGTCACAGAGTTTAAACAGAGGAGACACAGAGTTTCACAGAGATTTTAATATTTCTCTGTGAAACTCTGTGTCTCCTCTGTTTAAACTCTGTGACAGAATTAAATGCTATAATCTCTAAGTGATAAAATGTTATCAGTCAATCAATTAACAAAAACATATAAAAGCGGTGGCAAGGATTTGACCGTTTTGCACGAGGTCAGTTTTGATATTGCGGCGGGCAATTCATTGGCAATTGTAGGACCTTCGGGCAGCGGCAAAACAACCTTATTGGGTTTGTGTGCGGGTTTGGATAGGTCATCGTCTGGCTCAGTCAGTTTAAACGGTGTGGGTTTAGATGAGTTGAACGAAGACCAACGGGCAGCCGTGCGCAACCAATATGTCGGCTTTGTTTTTCAAAATTTTCAATTAATACCAACCCTCACTGCCTTAGAAAATGTGATGGTCCCTTTGGAACTGAGGGGGGAGCGCGATGCCGAAAGCCGCGCCTTGAACCTTTTAGATAAAGTCGGTTTGCGCAATCGCCACGACCATTACCCTGCCCAATTAAGCGGTGGCGAACAACAACGGATTGCCATAGCTCGCGCTTTTTCAAATAATCCGAAAATTCTTTTTGCTGACGAACCAACGGGCAATTTGGACGCAGACACTAAAGAAACTGTTGAAAAACTCCTGTTCGACCTCAATCGAGAAGCGGGAACGACCCTCATATTAGTCACCCACGATTTAGAATTGGCTTCAAAAACCAATCAAATTATTAAACTTAAAGGCGGGCGGGTTGTCATTTGATTTTTTGATGTACTTTTGTCCATGCGATTGACTTTACTCGGCACAGGCACTTCACAAGGCGTTCCCATTATCGGCTGCACTTGCGCAGTCTGTCTATCTATCGACAAACACGATAAGCGTTTGCGCACATCGGCGTGGGTGACAGATACAGATTTTAGCGTGGTCATTGATTGTGGTCCAGATTTTCGCCAGCAAATGCTCCGCGCCAAAGTTGCTCAATTGGATGCCGTGTTGATGACCCACGAACACAGCGACCATATAGCGGGTATCGAAGATTTACGCGCTTTTCAATTTCGCCAAGGCAAACCTATGCCTATATATGCGACCCCCTCAGTGCAAAGCTCTCTCAAACAGCGTTATGATTATGCTTTTTTCGACAATCCATATCCTGGGGCTGTCCAGTTGGATATGCACACTATTGCAGCCGATATGCCTTTCTATATCAAGCATAAGCGCATTGTGCCTTTGGATATTGACCACGGGTCTATCAATATCTTAGGCTTTCGGTTTGGCGAACTGAGTTACATAACGGATTGCAAATCAATATCTTCTACTGAATTAGAAAAAATAAAAAATACGAAATATCTCATTTTAGATGCCTTACATCACCATGAACATCACGCGCACATGACCTTAGCGCAAGCCTTAGATATGGTCGAAATGATACAACCAGAGCGTACTTTTTTCGTGCATATGAGCCATTTTATGGGTAAGCATAAAGCTATAAACAAGACCTTACCCAAAGGCGTACAATTGGCTTTTGATGGCTTGACAATTGATTTTGAAGGATACTGAAAATATTTAAAACAAAATAAACAAAAAGTTTTTTATTTATTTTTAAAATTGTACTACTTTTGCCTAAGTTTTAGAGTTTATTACACAGAGTTTAGACACAGAATTTCACAGAGAAAATATATTTTACCTTATAAAACTCTATGAAACTCTGTGTCTTCTCTGTCTAAACTCTGTGTAATAAACGCTAAGAGCACCCCCTCAGTATTTTTATAAAAAATTGGTAATCAATACGTTAGCAATACAAGTGTAGAATTTTTAAAATGGCAAAAAAAAATACCGCCGTGCCAGATACGGCTTCTTATACCAACGGTAATGGTGACCGCGTACTCACGTTGGGGAGTATGTATCAAGATTATTTTTTAGATTATGCTTCCTACGTTATTCTCGAGCGTGCCGTGCCTGCCATTGAAGATGGCTTGAAACCTGTGCAACGCCGTATCCTACACGCGATGCGCGAGATGCACGATGGGCGTTATCATAAGGTGGCGAATATAATTGGACAGACGATGCAATATCATCCGCATGGCGATGCCTCTATTGGCGACGCACTTGTGAATATTGGTCAAAAAGATATATTGATTGACTGTCAAGGCAACTGGGGTGATATTCGCACGGGCGATAATGCAGCCGCAGCGCGTTATATTGAAGCCCGTTTGACACCCTTTGCCATGGATGTCGTATTCAATCCGCAAACTACGCCGTGGGGTGTTAGTTATGATGGGCGTAAAAAAGAACCCATTACTTTGCCCGTTAAATTCCCGCTTTTGTTAGCGCAAGGTGTTGAAGGTATTGCCGTGGGTCTTTCGACCAAGATAATGCCGCACAATTTTGTAGAACTTATCAAAGCCAGTATTGATATATTAAAAGGTAGAAAAACGAACATATTGCCCGATTTCCAAACGGGTGGTATGATGGACCCAACCAATTATAATGGTGGAAAACGCGGTGGAAAACTGCGCGTCCGTGCAAGGCTTGAAATTTCTAAAGATAAAAAAATGCTCCTCGTCAAAGAAATGCCTTTTGGTATCACGACTGGCGATTTGATTGATAGTATTTTGAAAGCTGCCGATAAAGGCAAGATAAAAATCAAAAAAGTAACCGATAATACGGCAAAGGATGTAGAAATCGCTATCGAATTGCAGCCAGGCGTATCGCCTGATGTGACGATGGACGCACTCTATGCTTTTTCGGATTGTGAACTCTCAATATCGCCCAATGCCTGTATCATCATTGACAACAAACCGCATTTTGTAGATGTCAATGATATGCTCAAAACTTGTACAGAGCAAACAAAGGAGCTATTGCGTCAAGAGTTAGAGATTAGAAAAGGTGAATTGGAAGAAAAATGGCATTTCACAAGCCTTGAAAAAATATTTATTGAAAATAGAATTTACCATAAAATAGAAGAAGCGGAAAGTTGGGAACAAGTATTGGAAATCATCCCAAGAGAGTTAAAAAAATACGTGCGCGAACCCGAAGACAAACTGAAGAAAGAGGATACGCGAATCGCATTACTCCGCGCTATTTCGCAAGAGGATATTGTGCGCTTGACAGAAATTCGTATTCGCCGCATATCCAAATACAATAAATTTGAGGCAGACGAATATATGCAGCGTTTGCTCGACGAATTGGCGCAAGTGAAACACGATTTAGAGCATTTGACTGAATATGCCATTAAATATTTTGAAGATTTATTAAAAAAATATGGCAAAGGGCGCGAGCGCAAAACGGAAATTAAGGTATTCGACAACATTCAAGCCACCGAAGTGGTAGCGAATAATGCGAAACTCTACGTCAATCGCAAAGATGGTTTCATTGGTTTTGGCAATGCTTTGAAAAAAGATGAATTTGTAAGCGATTGCTCGGATATTGACGAAATCATTGTTTTCCGCAAAGAAGGTAAATTCCAAGTGGTAAAAGTTGCCGATAAAGTTTTTGTCGGCAAAGACATTATCCACGTAGCAGTATGGAAAAAAGGCGATGAGCGCACGACCTATAATTTGATATATCTCGATGGCAAAACGGGTATCAATTATGCCAAGCGTTTCAATGTCACTGCCATCACGAGGGGAACAGATTATGACCTTACGCAAGGCACTCCTAATTCAAAAATGTGGTATTTCACGCACAATCCGAATGGTGAAGCTGAAGTAGTGGGCATACAATTAACCCAAAATTGTACGGCAAAAATCAAGCAATTTGACTTCGATTTTGGCGAATTGGCGATAAAAGGACGCGCTTCGCAAGGAAATATCGTGACAAAATTTCCTATTTTTAAAATAAAACAAAAAGAAGTCGGCAAATCCACTTTGGGCGCGAAAAAGATTTGGTTCGACGATATAACAGGTAAACTGAACGACAATGAGCGTGGCAGATTGATTGGCGAATTTGATACAGGCGATAATTTATTAACCCTGTTTAAAGACGGCAGCTATGAAGTGATAGAAGTGGATATGGTCAAGCATTTTGACCTCAATGATATGCTGCATATCGGCAAATTGACAGCTGATACAGTTATCAGTGCGGTGCATTTTGATGGTCATAAAGAATGGACAATGGTCAAGCGTTTCAAAGTAGAAACCACCAAAATCAATGAACGCTTTAGCTATATCACCGACCATAAAAAATCACAACTCCTATATGCTTCTTGCAAAGCGAACCCACGCATACAATACTCGATGAAAATTGGGTCTAAAAAAATGGATGGCGAAGTAACATTGGCAGATTTTATGGGTGTAAAAGGTTGGAAAGCCCTCGGCAATCGTCTTAGCGACCAAAAGCTAACGGGCGTAAAAGAAATTGCTGCCGCTGAACCTGAAGCGAAAGAAAAACCCAAACCCGCTACCCCCTCAGTATCCAGCAGCCAAGAGACGCTTTTTGATGTAAAAAATGAAGATAATGATAAATTGCAAGCGGGCGATACCATTGAATTTGATTTTAATTAGGATTGTGAAATTATCGGGCATTAGGCAGGGCGATTAAAATCGTCCGCTATTGATTTTGACGACAAAACCCTATCAATAGGGGGCGATTTTAATCGCCCTGCCTAATGCCTAAATAATTTCACAATTTCTATTATGCGTGTCCTCAGTGTTCTTTTTAATCACTTCTTCCGCGCCATCATCAGCCCATCGCGCAGAGGCAACAACACCGTTTCCACTCGACTATCGTTGGCTAATTTTTTATTAAAACTATCAATAATTTGCGTATCCAAATCTTTTTTATCTTCAAGCACTTTGCCACTCCACAGCACATTGTCAGCTATGATTAACCCGCCTGTATTCACTTTTTCTATAACAGCATCGTAATAGGCTGCATATTCTCGCTTGGCAGCATCAATAAACACCAAATCAAAACGCTCATCCAAAGTCGGTAATATCTTTAAGGCTTCGCCTATATGCAGTTGAATTTTATCTTTAAATGAGGATTGTGCTATATTGTGTTCAATTAAATGCGCCAATTCGTCATTGGCTTCAATGGCGTGTAATATGCCCTCATCGGCTAATCCTTCGGCAAGGCAGAGTGTCGCATAGCCCGTAAAAGTACCAATTTCTAATATGCGTTTGGGTCGCATCAATTGGGCAATTAGGCTCAAAAAACGCCCTTGCAAATGTCCCGAAATCATGCGTGGCGCGAGGGTTTTGAGGTGCGTCTCGCGGGTGACGTTGTGCAATAAATCTGTTTCGGGCGTAGTGTGGTTTTCACAATAGTCATATAGATGCGGAATAGCTTCCAATAAGTTCATATCTATTTTTTTATATCAATATAAAATTTTAACAATCAATTTTTTATGAAAAAATACTGTAAATACTGAGGGGGTAGCCAGTAAGCAATTTTTTATCATAATTGCGTCAAAAATAGAGAGAAAAAAAAAGAAAAACGTTATTGTTGCGTTAAATTTGCCTTTGGCACTATTTTATTGGAACAAAAAAGCTGTTTTATCTATTTTTTAAGATACAAAATACGCAACTTATACGTTTAGTCAGTATCTTTGGAAAACGATTAAAAAAATTATGTACAAAATCTGGAATAATATGAAAATTAGAAATGCGATATGGATAACTGTGATTGGCAGTGTTGCCTTAATTGCAGCGTTTTGTCCTAAACCGACCCCTTCGGACAAGGAGGCTGTCATTTTACAGAAATTGGTGGACGTGATGAACCAACTTCATTTCAGTCCCCAAAGTATGAATGATGATTTTTCTCAAAAAGTGTATAAATTATACCTTGACCGTGCCGATGCAGGTCGCCGTTTCTTGACGGAAGAAGATGTCGCTAAACTAAAAGTGTATGAAACACAATTGGATGACCAAATCAAAGTACAAGATTTAACGTTTTTCAACTTATCTGCACAACAGCTTGATGCAAGTGTAGCGAAAGCGGACGTATTTTTGAAAGAAGCGTTGGAACAAAAAATAGATTTCACAAAAACTGAAAACCTTGAATTGGACGGAGATAAAAAGCACTACGCCAAAAATGACGCAGAGCTGAAAGATACTTGGCGCAAGATGATTAAGTATGAAGTCTTGACCCGCTTAGTAGGTAAATTGGAAGAAAAAGAAAAAGGTAAGGCGGATTATAAAGACAAATCTGATGCAGAATTGCAAAAAGCCGCTTTGACCGAGACAGCTAAAATGTATAATGATTATTTGAAAAGGATAAAAAAATTGAAGCGTAGCGACAGACTTTCTACCTTTTTGAACGCCATTACGAATGTATATGACCCACATACTGAATACTTCGAACCTATCGAAAAACAAAATTTCGACCTTAGTATGTCAGGTCGCCTAATCGGCATTGGCGCGCGTTTGCAAACCGATTTGGAATCGGATTTGACGAAAGTATCGGACATCATTATCGGTGGTCCCGCTTGGAAACAAGGCATTTTGAAAGAAGGTGACTTGGTGATGAAAGTAGCACAAGGGGATAAAGAACCTGTGGACGTAGCAGGTATGGATATCAACGAAGTCGTTTCGATGATACGCGGCACAGTGGGTACAGAAGTGCGTTTGACTGTAAAAACCAAAGCAGATGGTGCTACCAAAGTAGTATCTATTATCCGCGAGGAAGTTATTATTGACGAAAGTTATGCTAAATCGTTGATTATACAATCTGATAAGAGTAGTGATAGAATTGGTTATATCAAATTGCCAAAGTTCTACGCTGATTTCGAAAGAGAAGATGGTCATCAATGCGCCGAAGACGTGCGCCTTGAACTTGAAAAATTGAAAAAAGAAAACGTCAAAGGCATTGTCTTAGACTTGCGTAATAATGGTGGTGGTTCTTTGCGTGATGTGGTTACTATGTCGGGGTTCTTCGTTGAGGAAGGCGCAATGGTACAAGTTAAAGACCGTTACAACCGTCCCGAGGTATTGAACGATACCGACCCCTCAGTACAATATTCAGGTCCACTTATTGTGATGGTAAATGAATTTAGCGCATCGGCTTCTGAAATATTAGCTGCCGCTATGCAAGATTATGGTCGTGCTGTGATAGTAGGCTCAAATACTTATGGTAAAGGCTCGGTACAACGTTTCTACGACCTTGACCGTGCTTTGACGGGTAACGCGAATTTGAAGCCATTAGGCAATGTGAAAATTTCTATCCAAAAATTCTTCCGCGTCAATGGTGGTTCTACGCAATTGAAAGGTGTATCTCCCGATATTTTCTTACCAGATACGTATATGGAAGTGCCCGTAGGTGAAAAAGACAACGAGCACCCTATGCCGTGGACACAAATCAGCGCAGTGAAATACACGCAATCGGTGGTAGATTTGAAAAAATTACCTAAAATTGCTGAAAACAGCAAGAAGCGCGTAGAGACAAACGAGACGTTTAAATTGATTGCTGAAAATGCTAAACGCATTAAAATGCAACGCGATGACAGCGAATATCCACTCAATCTGAAAGACTATCGCACCGAAGAAGCGAAACGCAAAGAGGTGAATAAAAAATTTGAAAATATGTATAAACCTATTGATGGTTTCGTGGCGGATAATATTATTGACGATTTAACAGCTCTGAACGCCAGCAACGATAGCTCAAAAGTAGTGCGTAATACAGAATGGTTGAAAGATGTAAAAAAAGATATTCATCTTTACGAAACCTTGATGATTATGAAAGACTTGATACAAAATGCTACATTTAAAACGGCTTCGGCAGATATTAAACGTAATTAATACAAGTCTGTCTATATAAACAAAAAGCCTTTCCTGCGAGATACTCAAAAGGAAAGGCTTTTTGTTTCAACCAATATGCTTGACAATATTTGAGGGAAGTGCAACGAAATGCCGTTCTGTTGCGCAAAATCACTCACAACAGAACAGCGTTGCGTTGCACTTCCTCAAATATTACTATACGACTATTTTTTTTTATAATTCCAAATATTACTAAATCAGACTATTGCACTCTTTATTTTTAATCAATAACTTACGACTGTTTTTGGCATATTTTTATTAGCCCTAAATGTAATACAAGATTGTTCTACACTATAAATTTATTATAATGATTTAAACCAAAAACCCGATCAGAAACTACTCTGAATAGGATTTCTTTTCCAAGCAATCTTCTCGGAAACAGACAATGAGGGTTACATTGTTACACCAAATAAAATGTAATGCAAATGAAGAAGATTTTACACACGCTTTTCTTTGCCCTCTTTGCCCTCTGTCTTTCTGCACAATCTCTAACGGATTTGGCAAAACAGGCTGGAGACGAAAACGCCAAAGGTAATTACCTACGCGCTATCGAGATTTATAACGACATTATCGCCGCCGAGCCTAATACGGGCAAATGGTATCTCTATCGTGGGCAACTCTATTCCATTCTCACGGATTTAAAAAAATCAGAAGCCGACTACTCAAAGGCTATTGAACTGACCCCTCAGTATTGTGATGCTTATTTATCACGAGCTATTCTTTATTTTACTATCAATCAATCTGAAAGGAGCATTAATGATTACAATAATGCACTCCGCTATTTGAAAGATGAAAACCTACGCGTCTTTATCTACAACAATCGTGGGAACGCAAAATCTTTGCGCAAAGACCTACAAGGTGCGTACAACGATTTTCAAAAAGCCTATCAATTAGACCCTAAATCTATATCTACATTAGATAATTTGGGCAAAACACTCAATCAAATGGGACGCGGTGAAGAATCGTTGATGTATTTTAAAAAGATTATCGAATTGGATACTAATAATGTGTCCGTGCATAGCGATGTTGCCTATACCTTATTAAATTTACAACGTTTTCAAGAATCTATCGAACAATACGATTTGGTATTGGCAAAAAGTCCCGATTCTCCTTTAGCTTTGAGCAATAGAGGTCTCGCAAAAATGAACTTATTGGATTATGAAGGGGCTTTAGATGATGCCGCACGCGCTATCAAAATGTATCCTCAAAGTGCCTATTCTTTCCGCAATCGCGGTATGATATATGTGGCAATGGGTAAAACTACTGAGGGGTGTTCTGATTTTAAACAAGCCTTACATTTGGGTTTTTCTAAAAAATATGATAGTGAGGTAGATGAATTTTATAAACATTATTGCTCAACAACGAAATTCTAAAACGCTTGCTCATAAAGAAGCCGTTGAAACTAACAAGTTCAACGGCTTTTCGACTTTAAAAGGATACCTTAATTAACCCCACCGGGGATTTGCTCAACCCAACCATCTAATTGCAATTTTGATAAGCGAGGTGTAGCATTAGTCGTCACAGTTACCGTAGGTTTCTGTGGACCAAATTTATTTTTAGCTGTAAATTTTACAACAATATTGCCTTTGTCGCCTGGGCGAATGGGTGTATTTGGATAAGTAGGGATAGTACAACCGCATGAGCCTATCGCGTTTATCACCACTAAATCAGCATTTCCGACATTCTTAAACGCAAATGTTTTTTCTACAACACTGTCCTCTTTGATTGTGCCAAAATCTAACTTGTCACTCTCGAACTTGATACGAGGTCCGTTAGAAACATTTTTTTTAGGCGAAGAAGAAGCCGAATGAGTTGTTCTTTTAGGTAATTTTGACGCAACAACGGGCTTTTTTGTCGTTTGAGCTATACCATTAATACAAAATATAAGCGTTAACAAAAGGCAGTAAAAAAGCGTATTTTTCATGTGAATATGTATTAGATACCTTTAGGAATGAAACGACAATAAAGTCCAGCATTTATAAGATTCTTTTTACGAGTAAAAAATTCTATTTTCAAAGTAATATAGACCAATATTACTTGAAAAATATAATCCTTTAGTCAAAAAAATAATTCTCCTAAATGGTGAACTTCATTATCGTTTCATTCTTTATAAATATGGGATTGATAATTCTATTCAAAAAATGTATTTTAATAGACAAGTAAAAGTGAAAACACCGTAACTTTGTCGTCGTTGAAATAAGACGCTAATAAAATATAACGTCACTTTTAAATATTTGTTTTATTTTCATATATTCCAACAATAAATGTCCGATATAGGTAATGCTTTATTTTCAGAATTTGATGCTACTACTAAAGACCAATGGTTGAAGCATATCGAAAAAGACCTCAAAGGGCGTACTATCAACGAACTTGATTGGAAGCTACCATATTTGACCGTTGCTCCATTTGCGCACGTACAAGACTTTGATGGGCATTTCCCAACGCCTATAACTCAAATAAGTGCTGAAAAAAATCGGTGGGATATTGTTGCAAATATACGAGTAAAGGGCGATGAAAAGCAAGCAAATAAACAGGCTTTGGCGGCATTGATAGGTGGTGCAAATGCGATTTGCTTTTTTGTAGATGATTTTCCTAACGCATCGGACTTAAATATTCTTTTAGATACTATCGAATTGGATTACATATCTACTTTTTTTTCAGAAAAAACAGCCAATAAAAACCCGCTTTCTTTTTTAAAATCGTTTTATGATATAGCCAAATCTAAGCAGAAAGACCCCAAAATACTGAGGGGGGGTATTCATTACGACCCTTTTGCCGATGGACGACAGGATATAAAAGCAACGACAGAATTATTACTTTGGACACAAGAACATTTGCCGAAATTTAAAGTTATTATAGTGCGAGGCACACCTTTTTTCAAAGGTTCTGAAAATGTGGTGGAAGAATTGACTGGTATGATTAATAGCGCGCACAATTATCTTAATAAGTTGATAAATAAGGACTTAGACATTAAAATAATTGTGCAACGTATGGCGTTTAATTGCATCATTGGCATATCTTACTTTATTGAAATTGCAAAATTGAGAGCGTTAAAACTATTGTGGGGCAATATCTTAGCTGCATATGATACCATACCAGTATTGCCTACGATTTATGCGTCTATTGCTGCCGCAACGTCCGTGGAAGATAGCAATAATCATAAAATACGCGCTACCACGCAAGCCATGAGTGCCATTATAGGTGGCGTAAATGCTTTAGCTATTGATACAATCGAATACGATGCAACTTTTCATCAACGCATTGGGCTGAATACCCAGCATATATTGCAAATGGAAAGCTATCTTGACCAAGTAAAAGACGCCGCAGCGGGGAGTTTCTACATAGAGCAACTGACGAACCAAATTACAGAAAAAACATGGGAACGTTTTCGCAATTTATAGATAAAATTTAAGCTTTTTGCCGCATTTTTGCGTTAGAAATTAGGAAAGCTAAATTATTAAGGTCTTTGACAATTTTTGTAGTAACTGCAACGGAACGCTGTTCTGTAGTGCGGAATAGCCCACAACAGAACAGTCTTCCGTTGCACCTACCACAAAAATTGCCAAAGAATGTATTATTATCCATTGTCCATTTTCAATTATCCATTAATATAAAGATATATGAGTAAGGATTTTTCATTTATTGCCAATGCACATCCCTCTTTTATCGAGAGTTTATACAAAGATTATGTGCACGACCCTAATTCAATTGACCCCTCATGGGCAGTTTTTTTTAAAGGATTTGACTATTACGCCGATGGTAATGGCAATGGAACTACCAATGGTAATATCGTATCCTCTATTGCCCAAAAGACTGTAAATACGGATGGTACATCCCGAGATAATCGGGAGGGGTTAGCGTCAATCCCTTCAAAAGAGATTGCCGTAATGATGTTGATTGATGGTTATCGCCATCGTGGACATTTGCTCTCAACTACAAACCCCTTGCGTCCCCGTAAAGACCGCGGAGCCCATCTTAACCTTTCAGATTATGGCTTAGAAGACAGCGACCTCGACAAACCCTTTGCAGGAGGTGATGCCGTTGGTATTGCTAATGGTACGTTGCGCCAAATAGTAGATAAATTAAAGCAAACCTATTGTGGTAATATCGGTTTTGAATATTCTCATATCGAAAATCACGAAAAACGCAATTGGTTACGCAACAAAATTGAAGAACGAACTATTGCAGAAGGTTATGGTTTGAACAAAGAAATCAAGCAACGCATCTTAGAAAAACTCAACGGAGCCGTTGGTTTTGAAGAGTTTTTGGGGAAAAAATTCGTGGGTAAAAAGCGTTTTTCGCTCGAAGGTGGCGAATCAACAATACCTGCCCTCGATACGATGATTAATACAGGAGTCGAGCAAGGTGTACAAGAGGTCGTAATCGGTATGGCACACCGTGGGCGTTTGAACGTGTTGGTGAATGTGATGCAGAAAACTTACGATAGTGTGTTCAACGAATTTGATGAAAGTGTACCGAAATTGAGCTACGGTAGCGGCGATGTGAAATACCACTTGGGTTATTCATCGCAAGTGAACACCCCCTCTGGCAATCATGTCTATTTAAAGTTAATGCCCAATCCTTCGCACCTTGAAGCCATTGACCCTGTTATCGTCGGTTATGCAAGAGCCAAGGCAGATATACTATATAACAGTGATTATGACCGCATATTGCCGATTATGATACACGGCGATGCGGCAGTAGCGGGTCAAGGTATCGTGTATGAAGTGGTACAAATGAGCCAATTACCTGGCTACTATGCGGGTGGCACCATCCATTTTATCATCAATAATCAAATTGGTTTTACCACAAGTTTTGATGACGCGCGTTCCTCTACCTATTCTTCAAGCATAGGCAATGTCGTGCAAGCTCCTACATTCCACGTCAATGGTGATGACCCCGAAGCGGTAGTGTGGGCGAGCGAGTTGGCGACCGCATATCGTCAAGAGTTCAATAATGATGTGTTTATAGATATGGTATGTTATCGCAAACATGGACATAATGAGAGCGATAACCCAGAATTTACGCAGCCTATTATGTGGAAATTGATAAAAGACCACAAAAACACGCGTGAACTCTATATCAATCAATTGGTCAATCGTAACGAAATCTCACGTGAAGCAGGAGAAAAACTGCAAAAAGAATATGATGATTTCCTTCAAGAACGCCTCGCAGGTGTGAAGCAAGGCAATCTACCCTATAAATATCAAGACCCTGACCAAGCATGGCGCAGTTTGCAAAAAGGTATGACTGACGAAGATTTTTTGCAATCGCCAGAAACGGGTATTAACCGAGATATTATTGATAAAGTATTGGCACATTTGGGCAAAACGCCAGATGAATTTACACCTTTGAAAGATATTTCACGGTATTTGCAAGGCAAAGAGAAATTATTAAACGATAATAAAGTGGATTGGGGATATGGCGAATTATTAGCCTATTCTTCTATTTTATT
Source organism: Saprospiraceae bacterium (assembly GCA_043768285.1). Classification (GTDB taxonomy): domain Bacteria; phylum Bacteroidota; class Bacteroidia; order Chitinophagales; family Saprospiraceae; genus JAAFJT01. Next base: position 14,283 of record JAYVKQ010000144.1, read on the forward strand.
GGAAAGTAAAAACGTACGCTTATCGGGTGAGGACGTAAAACGCGGAACATTTAGCCACCGTCATGCGTGCTTCTTCGATGCTGTTACCAATGGCGAATACAACCGTTTGGATAGCATGACGAAGGAACAAGGGCGTTTTTACATATACAATTCCTTGCTTTCTGAATATGCCGTCATGGGTTTTGAATACGGCTACGCTTGGGCTACGCCTGATGCTTTGGTGGTTTGGGAAGCGCAATTTGGTGATTTCAACAACGGCGCACAAACGATTATTGACCAATTCATCGCGGCAGGCGAGTCGAAATGGCAGCGTCAAACGGGTTTGGTTTTGTTGTTACCACATGGCTATGAAGGGCAAGGTCCAGAACACTCTTCCGCACGGATGGAGCGTTTCATTCAATTGTGTGCTGAAAACAATATGAGTGTCGTGAATGTCACTACGCCAGCCAACTTTTTCCACTTGATGCGCCGCCAATTGGCACGTCCTTTCCGCAAACCTTTGGTCGTGATGTCGCCTAAATCATTGTTGCGCCACCCCGAATGTGTATCCGATTTGTCAGAATTTGAAACAGGTAAGCGTTTCCAAGAGGTTATTGATGACCCCTCAGTATTGGAGGCAAAAAATGTAAAAAAAGTACTGTTCTGTTCTGGAAAAGTGTATTATGAATTAAATAATCGTAAAAAAGAAACCAATCGTGCAGATGTAGCGATTGTGCGCATTGAACAAGTATATCCGTTCCCCAATCAGCAAGTAAACGGTATATTGAAAAAATACAGCCAAGCAAAAGCCTATTGGGTTCAAGAAGAGCCACAAAATAATGGTGCATGGTCGCATATTGCCACTTTCCACAGCGACTTGGGTCTCACATATATCGGACGACCCGCTTCCGCTTCACCTGCTTCTGGTTTCGTGAAAGTGCATACCAAAGAGCAAGAGGAATATATCATTGGAAAGGCTTTTGAATAAAAATCCGTATTTAGGTGGTTATAAAAAAACGGCAATTTCTCTTGTAGAGGTTGCCGTTTCGCTTTATTTATCATTTTATGTCACAGAGATTAGACAGAGAAGGTACAGCGTTTCATAGAGAAAAATAAAAAAAACTCTGTGAAACTCTGTGAAACTCTGTGCCTTCTCTGTCTAATCTCTGTGACATAAAATGATTAAAAAGGACTATTATTCACCTTCATACTCCCTTTTGGTGACTTCAATTTCCACTGTGTCAGTTTATCATTTGTTTCAAAATCGAAACCCCAAATCGTTTCATTTTGGCGCGTTATTTTGGTCAATTTTGTAGAATGAATGGTGTTGGTCATCTCGTTCCAAATCAATTCACTGGTTTCCAACCGCCCGTCCGTCACACTTTCCCAGACCACACTATCCCGCACAATAACCCGCTTGTTGCGCTCATCTCGAATGGCATATTTGCCCGACAAAACGCTTTGCTGATTTTGTAAAGGGTCATAAAAATAGGTTTTGACACCATCAGGAAACTCTTGACGCGGATTACCCGCTTCGGTATGGTAAATCATGGTCGGTCCCGTCACTTTTACTTTCACCCGAGCCGAATCGCTGTATATAATTTCAACATCTTCTCCTTTTTCAACACTCAATTGGTCGCGTGAGATAGTACCAATGCCATTTGTTTCCTCTTTGCAGGAACAAAGAACAAATAATAGAGTACAAACTATTATAAGGCAATTACAATATATTTTTTGCATAAAATATCGTTTAAATAAAGTACAAATTTACGTAGTTCTATCTCAATTTTATTAATTTCTTAAAATATGAGTTAAGAGAATTTATATCTAAATTAGAGGAAATTCGTTTTAACCTTCGTACTATTCGTGTTAAAATCGCTAAAAACCCCACTGTGACGTTTTTGTGACCGTTTCAAATGACATTTGTATAAAATTATATAACGATGGAAAAAGTATTAATTGTAGAAGACGATGTGAATATTGCCAATTTGGTGGCGATTAACTTGAAAGATGCCGATTGCGACGTCACCGTTGAGCATGACGGAATGGTTGGACATGACCGCGCATTAAAGGAAAATTTTCAACTCATCATCTTAGATATTAATTTGCCTAAAATGAGTGGCTTGGACATATGCAAAGCTATTCGGAAGCACCGCCGCTATGTACCCATTATGATGATGACTGCCAAAAGCGAGGAAAATGACATCGTGACGGGTTTAGAAATTGGTGCTGATGACTATATCACCAAACCCTTTGGTGTCAAAGAATTGGTGGCACGGGTAAAGGCAGTATTACGGCGAACCCAAGCAGCAAATGCCGATTTAGCCAAAACAGGTAAAGTATTAAATTTTCCAAATTTGAGTATAGATACCGAAAATAGGGTCGTCATACTGAGGGGGGAGCGCGTTGATTTGACCCCAAAGGAATTTGATTTGATATATACTTTGGCAAAAAAGCCTGGGCGTTCTTATTCGAGGCAACAGCTTTTGGATACCGTTTGGGGCTACGAATTTGAAGGTTTAGAGCATACTGTCAATTCACATATCAATCGATTGCGTATGAAAATTGAAAGCGATATTCAAAACCCAACCTATATTTTGACAACTTGGGGCGTGGGGTATCGGTTTAATGATGATATTTGAGTGTAAACACATATCGGATATTTTTGAAGTATCCGATATGTGACGTATAAACTATTTTGTTTCCTCTTCCTCTTCTGGTTTCCCAAATTGCCCATCCGCGTCCAATTGCTTCATCATGGCATCAATACGATACATTTCATCAATGGTGTCGTCATAAAAAAGCTCAATATTGGGGATAATACGTACCAATTTCTTAATACGATATGCCAATCTTGATTTCAAAAGTGCCATTTCTTCTTTCAATAGCAACAGTGGCTCTTGCGTATGCTCCGTATTGAATATACTCAAATAGATACGTGCATAACTCAAGTCGGGCGACATTTTGACATTTGTCACCGTAATCATTACACTGTGTCCGCATATATTGGGTGCTTCATCTTGCATCACCAAACTAAAATTGCGTTTTATTAACTCCGCAACTTGTTTTTGTCTTTTTGATTCCATTACTTCTAACTTGCTTTTGTAACTTTGCAATTATTTTATAAGCCTTCTTTTATAAAAGGAGGGCAAAGGTAGTGCTTTTCAAGCAAAGTCCTATTTTATATCAGAATAGAATAGAATATTGATAATCTGAGAATTACACCGTCGTACATCTATCATCTAACATCGTATATCTACTTATGACCGAAATATTAAAATATTTTCCAAACTTGACGGATACCCAAAAGCAACAGTTCGAACAATTGATGCCTCTTTATACCGAATGGAACGACAAAATAAACGTCATTTCACGAAAAGATATTGAAAATCTGTATCTACATCATGTCTTACATTCATTAGCAATTGCCAAAGTTGTGGCTTTTAAAGATGGGTCAGAGATATTGGATTTGGGTACGGGCGGTGGTTTTCCGGGTATTCCGTTGGCAATTCTATACCCCTCAGTATCTTTTACCCTCATAGACGGTACGGCGAAGAAAATCCGTGTGGTGCAAGAAGTCGCTGATGCTTTGAAATTAGAAAACGTGACCGCCATACATATGCGGGTAGAGGATTTGAAAAATAAACAGTTTGATTTTGTAGTCACAAGGGCAGTGACAGTGCTTGACCAATTGTTCCGTTGGAGTGTGCGTTTGATAAAAAAACAACATAAAAATGCTTTGCCCAATGGCATTTTAGCTTTGAAAGGCGCGAAAATTCAAGAAGAAATCAAGGCATTGGGCAAAGGACAGTATGCTGAATTAACGCCTATTCGTAAGTTTTTCCCTAACGAATATTTTGAAGAAAAGGCGGTTGTATATGTGCAAGGATGATTAGAAAATTTTGTTATTGTTCTACAACAAATATATTCCTATTAAAACGTGGCGTGTTAAGTCAATATTAAGTTTGAGAAATATGCCATACCCCACAGTATTTTTCCAGCAATGCTGCATACGACCTAAATGAACCACAGATGACACTGATTAGACTGATTTTCACTGATTTTTTCCAATTAGGGATAAAATATAATAAAATCCGTGTCGTCCGTGTTCCAAATGTGTCATATGCTGTATTTTTCCTATAAAACGACAAAAGCCTTGTAAATCAATAGATTACAAGGCTTTGTCTATTTTAAAAACATGGGTGATATTAACCTTTCATACCCAAATTTTCTCTTATTTTATTCAATGCCGAACCAGTGCGGAACCATTCTATTTGTTGCTCGTTGTAGGTATGTTTGACTTCAAATTTGTCGGTCGTACCATCTGCGTGCTTCAATACAATGGTTAGGTTTTTGTTCGGTGCAAAAGTATCTAAGCCGACTATATCAATCGTGTCGTCTTGGCGAATTTTGTCATAATCTGCGTTATCTGCAAATGTCAAACCCAACATTCCTTGCTTTTTCAAGTTTGTTTCGTGGATACGCGCAAAAGATTTAACAACTATGGCACGGACACCTAAGAAACGCGGCTCCATTGCAGCATGTTCGCGGCTTGAGCCTTCGCCGTAGTTTTCTTCACCGAATACGATAGTGCCAACGCCCGCTTTTTGATAAGTTCTTGCCGATTCAGGCACTGCCAAATAAGTAGCCTCGCCACCTTTTGCATAATTCGCTACCTTATTGGTTTGGTCATTGAAAGCATTGACCGCCCCTATCAAACAGTTATTTGAGATATTTTCCAAATGCCCTCTAAACTCCAACCACGGACCTGCCATCGAGATATGGTCAGTTGTACATTTGCCTTTCGCTTTGATAAGCAAGCGCATACCTGTTACATTGGCATTAGCCGTTGGTACAAATGGTTTCAATAATTGTAAACGCTTCGATTTTTTATCTACTGTTATTTTAATTTTACCACCATTTTTAGCAGGTTCAAGATAGCCCGCATCTTCAACAGCAAAGCCTTTTGACGGTAGTTCATCGCCTTTTGGAGGGTCAAGTTTTACTGCCTCCCCTTTGTCGTTGATGAGGGTATCTTTCATTGGATTAAACGTCAAATCACCCGCAATCGCCATAGCAGTCACCAATTCTGGAGACGCAACGAAAGAATGTGTATTCGGATTACCATCCGCACGTTTCGAGAAATTGCGGTTAAATGAGGTAATAATCGAGTTTCTCTCTTGCTTTTCAGCACCATGACGCGCCCATTGACCGATACAAGGTCCACAAGCGTTAGCCAATACCACACCGCCCATTTTCTCAAACGCCTCTAATATACCATCACGCTGTACGGTATAGCGTATTTGCTCAGACCCTGGGGTAATTGTAAATTCAGAACCCGCTTTCAAACCTTTCGCTACTGCCTGTTTTGCCAACGATGCTGCGCGATCAAGGTCTTCGTAAGAGGAGTTTGTGCAGGAGCCAATCAAACCAACTGATAATTTTTGAGGATAACCGTTTTTCTTAACCGCCGCCGCAAATTTACTGAGGGGCCAAGCCAAATCTGGCGTGAAAGGACCATTGATATGTGGCTCTAATTTCGACAAATTGATTTCGATAACTTGGTCAAAATATTTTTCTGGTTCAGCATAACACGCTGCATCGCCTGTCAATTCCGCTTTTACGCGATTAGCCAAACGCGCTACGTCTGCACGACCTGTTGCTTTCAAGTAACGTTCCATTGATTTGTCGTAACCAAAAGTAGAAGTGGTGGCACCAATTTCGGCACCCATATTACAGACAGTACCTTTGCCCGTGCAACTCATACTGACTGCACCCGGTCCAAAATATTCAACAATAGCACCCGTACCACCTTTTACGGTTAAGATACCAGCCACCGCTAATATCACGTCTTTCGCCGAAGTCCAGCCTTTCATTTTACCCGTTAATTTAACACCTATTAGTTTAGGCATTTTCAATTCCCAAGGCAAACCAACCATTACATCTACAGCATCCGCACCACCGACACCTACGGCAACCATACCCAAACCACCCGCATTGACGGTATGCGAGTCAGTGCCTATCATCATACCGCCTGGGAAGGCGTAATTTTCTAATACAATTTGGTGAATGATACCCGCACCTGGTTTCCAGAAGCCGATACCATATTTGTTAGAGACATCGCGTAAAAACGCATATACCTCCGAGTTTTCTAATTCTGCACGCTGCAAATCCGCCGAAGCACCCACTTTCGCTTGGATAAGGTGGTCGCAGTGAACCGTACTTGGCACGGCTACTTTTTTGCGTCCACACGTTGTAAATTGCAACAAAGCCATTTGCGCCGTTGCATCTTGCATGGCAACACGGTCTGGCGAGAAAAATACATAATCAGAACCCCGCTTATAATCTTTGTGGGGAGAGTCGGTGTGAAGGTGAGCATAAAGTATTTTTTCCGAGAGTGTCATAGGTCGGTTCAATACTTTTCGGGCAGCTTCGACTTTTTCGGCGTAGTTTTTATAAAACGCCTTTACCATTTTGATATCAAATGCCATAATGAGTTATGTTTTAAATGAGACGAATGCAAATTAGTGATGTAATATAATGAGGTGTATAAAAGTCTTAATTTGTAAATGTATTAAGCCTACAAATGTTTCAAAAAAACGTGCAAAGCTACTCTTTTTTATAAAAAAGGGTTGATTTCTTTAATTTTTTCTATCGTTTTTTAATAATTTTTGAGCATTTAAGAGAGCTTATTTAATTACCATTTTTGTAGTATAATTTAGATAATATTATTTATAAAATGAAGGACAAAAATCTGACAGATGTACCTTAAATGCAGAGGATAAAAAATTATTATTAATTTACAATCAATATTTTATGCTTTTTAGTTTCAATATTCAGCTAAAATAATGTGCTTATACAATCTCACATTAGGTGCTGCGCCCTTCAATTATTTCTTTTTTATTTATATTGTGTTTATGTAAACGACCAAAGTAACATATCACAAAATTTGAGAAATAGAGGAGGATGCCGAAAATCCTTTAGATAAAGAGTAGGCGTAGTACATTTAAAAAGTATAAACAATGAAAAACAGTATGTCCATTTTTGTTATGATTGCTTTTTTGTCCACTTCCTTAGTTAATTCATCTTGCCAAAACAGCCAAGAAGATATTGACAAAGAAGCGATATTAGAACTAAAAGCCAACTTGGTCAAGGATAGTGATTTTATCCAGTACTCTAAAATCGAAAAAGATTTTAGAGAAAAGACTGCGATTGATTATTATAATTGCTTTAAGAGAGATCGTGATTACATCAATCTGAACTTGAGTAAACTTGATGACAAAACTCAAGCAAAGGCAATTTATGAAAAATCTGGGATGAAACATGTTGATGAGTATATGGCATACATGGATAAAAATATTACTTTGGTAAGAACTCTAATCACACGGTATCCTTTGCTTAAAAAAGATGATTTCAAAGTAATGGGTCACGTATTTGCGGAACTTATCGAAAAACCAAAATTCAATATTGAGAAGATGACAAAAGTGAATTAATTTTTAACTTTCAATATCTTAAAGCCTTTTCCTAAGCACAAAATCATTATGGATTTCATTACCAAACTGAAAACTTTTACGACCAAATTTTTCCCAACCTTCGCGCTCATAAAAGCGAATAGCCCCGTGGTTTTCGAGCCATACGACCAACCATATCCACACAAAGCCGTTTTTACGCCCATAGTTTTCACAAAATTCTAAGAGCACTTTGCCATAGCCTTTGTTCCAATGTTTTTCTAAAAAATATATGCGCTGTAATTCAATAGCTTTGTCGGTGGGGAAAAACTCGTCCGACCTATCCCAACGCATTTTGGCGTAACCGACAGTTTCGTTATCGTCATTGATTAAAAAATAAAAGACAGATTGTTTGTCCCGCAGCTCCCCCCTCAGTATTTCGGGCTGGAAAGCGGTTTCAACATATGTTTTAAAGCTATCTGGATTGGATACTTTTTCAAAAGCCTCAATAAATGATTGTTTGGCTATTTGGATCAATTCTGTAAGGTCTTTTTGAGTGCATTTTTTTATTGTCATATTATAATTTTATTTTGAGCGTATTGATGGGGCAACTTTGGAATCCCCATCAATAACACATACCCCTCAGTATTTTTCAATATAAATTTTGTTTTTAGCACAATTGGAAAGGCAAGGATAAGGACTAAAAACGAAAAAGCCTCACATTACTGTGAGGCTTTTTTTGCGCCTGATCTAGGGCTCGAACCTAGGACCTACGGATTAACAGTCCGCCGCTCTAACCAACTGAGCTAATCAGGCATGAGCTAATTTTTTAATGCTTTTCTGAAAAGCGATGCAAAGTTATATGCTTTTCAAATAAAAGTGCAATATTTGTGCCTGTTTTTTTTTAATTATTTTTCACTATAACTATTACGTACTACATAAATCATTCATTATGAACCTTTTAACTGTTGGAACGGTTGCTTTTGACACGATAGAAACTTCTTTTGGAATCGCAGAAAAAGTAGTTGGCGGATCTTGTACCTATGTCTCAATGGCAGCTTCTTATTTTACGAAAGATATAAACCTATGCGCTGTAGTGGGCGACGACTTCCCAAAAAGCGAATTAGAGTATTTCAAATCGCGTGGTATCAACCTTGAAGGGTTGGAAATTAAGAAGGGCGAAAAGTCTTTCTTCTGGCATGGTCGCTACCACAAGGATATGAACGGACGCGATACTTTGGTAACTGACCTCAATGTGTTGGCAGACTTCAATCCAGTTTTACCAAAAAGTTATACAACGAGTGATTTTGTGATGCTGGGTAACTTGACACCCGATATTCAAATGAGCATCATCAAGCAAATGGGAAAAAAACCAAAATTGATTGCGTTGGATACTATGAATTTCTGGATGGATGTAGCAATGAAAAGCCTTTTAAAAGTCATAAAGAAAGTGCACGTCTTAATTATTAACGATGAAGAAGCGCGTCAATTGAGTGGCGAACATTCACTACGCAAAGCTGCAACTACGATATTGACAATGGGTCCCAAATATTTGATTATTAAAAAAGGGGAACACGGGGCGATGCTTTTCCATAAAGACGAAGTTTTTTATGTGCCAGCTTTACCATTAGAAGAAGTATATGACCCCACAGGCGCGGGCGATACCTTCGCAGGTGGCTTTATGGGCTATATTGCTTCTACGGGCAGACCGACTTTCGAAAACATGAAACGCGCAATTATTTATGGTTCAGCGTTGGCTTCTTTCTGCGTCGAAAAATTTAGCAACGAAGGTTTGAAAAACTTGACCAACGAACAAATCAAAGGGCGTGTAGCTCAGTTTACCAAAATGGTGAAAGTGAAAATTTAGATTATAGATTATATTTGATAGATTAATTCTGCATATGACACATTAGGAACACAGATAACACCGATAAAACATATTTACACGTTTTTTTTACAATTAGACATAAACAAATCCTTGTAAATCTAATAAAATCCGCGTCATCCGTGTTTCTATTATGTCATGTGCGAAATTGCTGGTTAAAATGAAAATTTATGCCTGTTTCGTTCTTGACTTAAAAACACAAAAATTAAAATGCATTACAATTCATCAGCTAAACCACTAACTCATGCGTCTTTTCACACTCATTCTCCTTGTATTTGGCGGATTGATAACCGATTTATATGCTAATACGCTGGTTTACGTCAAAGTGACCACCCCCTCAGTATTTCAGCTTCAATATACCCTTACAAAAGCCGATGGTGAAGTAACTACCTATCGCGTC
>JAYVKQ010000145.1:0-3902 GCA_043768285.1 Saprospiraceae bacterium
GTTTTCGTGGTCAAAATCAATAGCGGGCGATTTCAATCGCCCTTCCCATGCCACCACAATGTCCATATGCGGAATTGCAGCAAAGGTGCAGCAAAACTACATAGCCGCTTTTAATCATCATTCTTCATTAATTAACAAAAACCCATTATCATGAATGTAATTACGTTTCTTAGACCTTTCATGTTCACACTATTTTTTGTTGTTCCGTCCATTATTTTAGGACAATGCCCAGTTGTTGCGAGTGTAACAGTGCCTTCTGCCACAATCACTACCACATCCGCAATTGTGAACTGGAGTAGCGTTACTCAGGCTGGCAGTTATTTAGTGGATTATTATCCAATAGTGCCAAATGGTACTTCATTCACTATTAGAACTATAACGCCTGACCCAACAGGCACAACAACAACATTGACAGGATTGACTCCTAATCAAGAATACCGCGTACGCGTTTCTTCCAGATGTGGTCTTACATTGAGTAATAATGTTGGCGTTAATTTTACAACAACAGCGAACCCAGTGCAAGCCTGTGACCCTCTGCCAAGCGTTAGTATTTCAAATATTACAGAATATTCAGCAACAGCTACTTGGAATTCAATGGGTGCTGTCAATACTGTGTATTATGATATTGCTATTACGAACGCAAATGGCTACTACTTTCCAATATTGTCTAATAGCACTACTTATCCGATTGATAACCTTCAAGCTAATACAACTTATACGATACAAGTTAGGGTATTGTGCTTAGCTTCACCGCCTAATTATAGTGCTAATGATAAATTCTCGACTTATGCGACGGCGCAATTTACAACATTACCCCATGTTATAGACCCTATTGCCGCTTGTAAAGAACCGACAGGTGTAACTATTCAAAACTTATCAACTGCTTCTACAAGGGTTACATGGAATGCAGTACAGGGTGCCCAAAGTTATATTATTGAACACAAAAGGGTGTTTGATGGTGTATGGTCAAGTGCAACAAGTACGACAAATAGTGTTGATTTAAACTATACGGCAGGTTCAAATGCAGCAAACCGTTCGGTAAGAGTATATGCAGTTTGTCAAGGTAATGCAAGGAGTAACCCAAGCGAAGTCCTTCATTTTCAAGAATTGGCAACATGTAGGCATCCTACTGGTGTTTTAAATACAGTTACAACAAGTACGACAGCTAAAATAGACTGGATTGCTTCACCTGATGCTGCAAGTGGTTATGTCATATTTTATAACCCTGAAAATATTAGCAATGTTAGATCTGTAGTGCGTACAAATGCTCAAAACACGACATCAGCAACACTCAATAATTTATTGCCTAATACATTATATGAGTATAGTATTGGCACACAATGCCCTACAGGAACTACGCAAGACGCATTTTTTCAAGGTCGGTTTATGACAACTGCTGCTACATGCTCTGCGCCCACTCAACTGGCAGCATTAAACTTAACGCAAACAATGGCGAGGCTTGAATGGGCTTCTGTGCCAGATGCTGCTCAGGGTTATACTTTAGAATATAAAGCCATATCTTCGACAGGGAATTTTATTCCTATTAATACATCAAATACGTTTGTTAATCTAAGCAATTTGATACCCAACACATTTTATACAGCACGGGTAACAGCTAAATGTTTAGCGGGTTTAACAGCTACTTCTTTTGCCATTGATTTTAAAACGCCTATCGGATGTCCAACGCCGTCACCTCCTACTATTGTGTTTGTTACCCAGAATAGCGCAAATATCAGTTGGAATACAGTGCCCGAAGCCCAATCAACGAATAGCTATTGGGTTGAATATCACACGTTCACAGCTAATGGTACAATTACAGGTTCGACAGGCTTTTTTTCAAATACACCCAATGCGATAATTCGGAATTTATTGCCTGATACGGAATATGGAACAAGCGTTCAGACAATTTGTTCCTCAACATCCTCTTCTCCACTGACTGTACAAACACGATTTAGAACATCATTAGTGCCTTGCACATTAGCTGCTATCACACCCACAATTACAAGCCTCGAAGGTTATAAAGTTCAACTATCGTGGATTGCTCAATCGGGTGCAGTGCGTTATAAAGTTGAATATCGCTTAGGAAACACAGGAGATTGGACAAGTATTACAACTACCCAGACGACCTACACAGTTGTCAATGTACTTGCAGGCGCAGCATATGGATATCGTGTAACAGGCATATGTGCCAATGGATTGAGTGGCGAATCAACAACAACAACGCAAATGACGGACTGCCCAAGCGTTCTTTTTGTTGATGTGCATAATATTAGAGAAACATCTGCGGATGTTCGATGGGATGCAGTGGAAGGTGCACGTTACAATGTAAGCATGAATGGAGCTCTTGTAGGTGCTCAAATTATAGGTAATGCTTTTAGTTTTGATAATTTATTGCCCGATAATTCATATACTGTTAGTATCGGCGTGGAGTGTAATGAAAGAAGTGGAGTGTCAATCGCAAGCACGTCATTCAAAACTTTGAAATCGGTCGTACCGATGCCTTGCCTTGCCCCAACTGTTTTTATATCTCATTTAGATGCACGCTCGGCTACAATCAGTTGGTCACCTATACCAACTGCTTTTGCCTATTCTGTGGCGTGGCGTAAAGAGGGTGGCGATTGGAATACTTCAAAAGTGATGGGTAAAAGCTTTGATTTAAGTGGACTTGAGCCATCAACTTTTACTAAACTATCTACTTACGAGGTCAGCGTAGCGTCTATTTGTTCTGAAAGCTCTACAAGCCAGCCAAATAGTATTGGTTTCACTACTAAATCAGCTTGTCCGCAGCCCAATGCACCTACTGTTAACTATGTAAGCCACAATTTGGCTACTATTTCGTGGGATGCAGTTAATGAGGCATCAGGTGGGTATTGGGTTGAACACCATACATTTAATGCGACAGGTCAAATAGAAAATTCTACGGGTTTTAGGGTGAATACCAGTAATGCTGTCATTAGGGGATTAAACCCTTCAACACGATATGGCGTTAGGATAAACTCCTATTGCGACCAAGAGGCAATATCATTTTTATCAGACGAAATACAATTCAGAACTGCTGATTTGGTATGTGGTGCGCCAAGTATTAAAATTTTTAATATTGCCCCTAATTCAGCCTTTGTTAGTTGGAAAGCGTCGCAATTAGTCCCTAATTTTGAAGTTCAGTATAAGAAATCAATTGATAATGATTGGATAACTGTACCTACAACAATAAAAGCGATACATTTATTAGGACTAATGCCAGAAATGACATATAACGTAAGAGTTAGGTCTGTCTGTTCAGCTACAATGTTTGGTTTGTCCGAAACCTCTTCTTTTACAACAACCTCCCTTGCTTTTAGCTTGATATCTAATGGACTAAATACGACACAAGGTTATCATTCTGTAAAAACAGATGCCTTTGATATGGTTGTTTCGCCCAATCCATCGCCGGGGGAAGTCAATTTGGGCATACAAACTATGACTGAAATGGAGGCTGATTTGTCAGTTGTCAACCGATTGGGGCAGATAGTTTTACATAAAAAAGTCTCTTTTGTTAAGGGTGAGAACAGTCAAACGCTTAATTTGACGCAATTGCCCAACGATTTGTACTTTATCAAAATTTTCAATAGTGCAGCAATAAAAACGGCAAGAGTGATTATTGAAAAATAATTATTAACGGTCAAAATATACTTCCCTATTTATTCGAAAAACTGCGTAAGCTATTGGTTATCAACACCTATATTGATTAAATTTGATGATACATTTTGACAGCAATTATCGCTATTAAAGTATTTTGACATGTTGAGCGTAGCGCAAACAGCTGAATTCGATACCCCCTCAGTATTTTGCGTTGAAACTGCTTACGTTTTTGCTCATTCATCTGTTTTCGCTGCGCTCAATATGACAAAAGAACGTTCAATATG
>JAYVKQ010000146.1:0-2728 GCA_043768285.1 Saprospiraceae bacterium
GGGGTAGTGTGCAGGCACACTTGCTACAAACCCGAAGGGTTTGAATGTAATAATAATCCAAAGGACGTTAGAATTCAAACTCTTCAGGTTTGTAGCAAATTGCCCTATTCGCGCCCCCCGATTGCATCGAGGGTTATTCACATTCAAACCCTTCGGGTTTTTCGCAAACTCTATTGCGCACGACATAAATTGGACGGTACATTTTAATCCATCTAAATTTTAGCTATTATAATCCGAATTTATAAAAAATAAATGTATATATATAAATAAAAATATAATTTTGCTCGATAACAAAGATAGCCAAATGTACGTTAAAAAAGAATACTACATAAAGTTACGCTTAAAATAATGGTTTGATTTTTACTACATAATAAACATATTCACCCTTTTCATAAACAGCTTGATAATGATATTGGACACTATTAAAAAACATCAGCTCATAGTTGCCATCGTTGGCACTTCATTGGTTACGTCTATCCTCACCCTTGCCATGAGCCAATTGTTGAATTCGGATAGAGAAATCATCGTGCGCGACAGCAACAACAACAGTAACGCAAAATACGCCAATTTCAACGATTATGTATTGAGTGGCAAAATCCAGCGCAGCTTTTTGTCGTCTTCGCCCACCAATTTTATCAGTGCAGCGGAAGCGAGTACAGCTTCTGTGGTGAATATCAAAGCCATTACGAATGGCGGCGGCGATAACTTTTGGAACGATGGGGTGTTGGGAGCTTCAACGGGTTCGGGCGTTATTATTTCGTCCGATGGGTTTATTGTGACCAATAACCATGTAGTGGCGGACGCAACTGATATTCAAGTGACCCTCGATGATAAGCGCGAGTACAACGCCAAAGTCATTGGCACTGACCCCTCTACGGATATTGCCGTTTTGAAAATAGATGCACAACGCTTAACGCCCACTAAATTGGGCAACTCGGACAGTATACGCGTGGGCGAATGGGTATTGGCCGTAGGCAATCCTTTCAATTTGGAATCTACGGTTACGGCGGGTATCGTTTCTGCGAAAGGGCGCAGTATCAATATTTTAGAAGATTCTTATTCGATTGAATCGTTTATACAAACCGATGCGGCTGTAAACCCCGGCAATTCGGGTGGTGCGTTGGTGAATACTAATGGCGAATTGGTGGGTATCAATACAGCAATTATCACCAAATCGGGACGCTATGAAGGCTATTCTTTCGCTATTCCTATTAATTTGGCAATGAAAGTCATACGCGATTTGATTAGCTATAAAGTCGTGCAACGTGGCTTTTTGGGTGTCGAAATCAATGATTTAACACCCTCTTTAGCGCGGGGTGCGGGTTACAACTCCATGAATGGCGTGTATGTCTATAAGGTGAATGAAAAAAGCGCGGCGGACGAATCGGGCATGAAACAAGGCGATGTGATAACAGGCATTGACAATTTGAAAGTTAAAAATAAGGCAGAACTCTTAGAACAAATCGGACGCAAAAAGCCAGGCGACATCGTAGCCCTCGAATTTTTTAGAGAAGGCAAACGCCTTGAATCTAAAATGACTTTGAAAAATAAAAGCAATACAACCACCTTAATGGCTCCCGATAAATTTGACGGCAATCTCGATGCGTTCAAAAAAATTGGTATCGTGGACGTGCGCCCTTTGACATCTCAAGAAGCCCGCAAATTGGGTGTGAAAGGCATAAAAGTAGTCTCGATAGATAAGGGCAGCGTGATAGATAGGTCGAATATGGAAATCGGTTTTGTCGTGACCCATATCAACGATAAAAAGATAGAATCGGTTGAAAATGCTGTCAAAACCTTGAATAATACCTTCGGCAAAATCGTTTTGGAAGGGATATATGAGGACTTTCCTGAGTCTTATTATTATACGTTTATGCGGTGATTTTATGGTTTGTTTTGATGGTAATACTGAGGGGGTGCAATATGTACCCCCTCAGTATTTTTTAAAAGTAATGTTCATTTTCTTTAAAAAACACATTAAGGGACGAGGAAAAAAATAAACTACCCATCTTAATAATTCTATTTCCTTTACTCTGCGTTAAATTGCTTTTAAATAATCTATTATTTCTCAAGCAATTTGTCTTGATTAAAGAAAATATAATCATCAATATGGGTAGTTTATTTTTTTCCTCGTCCCTAAAATATTTATAAAAACTGGAAGATGAATTATTTGAAAAAAAATTACGGTATTTTTGCTATTCTAATTGTGCTTTCATTATCCTACTATCTAAACAATGAAAATTTTATGTTTTATGTATTTTCGTTGATTTTTCTATCAGGGATTATTAAGAGCATATATACCTTATTTCAACTTGAAAAGATTAAAGTTGTTGATGCTTTTGTTATTGATTCAGAACCTCTTACCAAAAATATAGTTGATGAAAATGTGAATTTTTTGCTAAAAGTAAAATTGGATTTAGCCCCAGATTATCAAATTATTGAAGTTAAAGGTTTGTATTTTAGAAAATTAAAGCCAGATGAAAAGGTTAAAGTAATTCTTGACGAAAAAAATATAAGTGAATCAAAAATATTTACTGGTCATGAATCGAGTAGTGCATGGATACAAATATTTGTTTTGATTATCGTTCTTATCTTCTATATTTTTTTTAAATAAAGAATTGAGTATCATTAGTGTTCAAAAGGTTTTGTTTTAAAAATAAAGTATTGATTTTCAATAATTTACAATGCTTCTCGACAAAGGTTTAGTAAACGGAAAATTATTTTTTTT
>JAYVKQ010000147.1:0-7550 GCA_043768285.1 Saprospiraceae bacterium
TTTGGGCTTGTTAAAACCAAAATTTATTTACAAAAGTAAATATGCCGAATGAAAATATTACCATTCAAAGCCATTTATCCCATTTTGGATAGAGTCCCCCACTCAAATGACTTTTTCGAAACTGTCAAATTCCGCTATCATGATTATTTAAATGACGGACTATTTCAGGAAACAAAGGAGGAGGCGATATTTTTATATCGTATTACGAATGCCGAAGGGCAAAAATTCACGGGCATCATTGCTGCGGTTGATATTGATGATTATTTGAGTGGGCGCATCAAAAAACATGAACGCACAATCATCAAAAACGAGCATTTGCAAAGCGAATTGCTGCAAATGCGTGGTGCAGCTATCAAGCCTGTACTATTAACCTATCCTACAGTCGAATCGCTCAATAAATTAATTAATAAGCATTTAGATGCGCAAAGAAAATTCTATATCATTACCATAGGTACTGAAAAGCATTGCTTTTGGCGCATATCTGAGCCTGATGTTATCAAAGAATTTCAAGATGCAATACGGCAAAAATTACCCATTACCTATATCGCAGATGGGCATCACCGTTCTGCAACATTTGCCCACCTACATCAAATAAACCCTTCGGAGAAAACGAGTAAGATGCTTTGTGCTTTTTTTGGCGAGGAAGAATTGCGCATTCATTCCTTCAATCGCGTCGTTTCTGATTTAAACGGTTTGACGAGCGACGAATTTTTAGATAAATTGACCCATCTTTTCAAGATAAAAGTTGTGAAACGCGGTGAAAAGCCGTACACAAAATTTCAGATTGCCATGTTTTTGGATGGTCGTTGGTTCGAATTGCATTGGCGCAAATCAGAACTCAAAGAGTTTGCACAAGGTTTGGTACTGTTAGATGTCCATTTATTGAATGAAAAGATATTAAAACCGATGCTTGGGGTCAAAAATATCAGAGAAGACCTGCGCGTAAAATATGTAGAAGGAACTAAAAATTTATCTGAACTCGAAAATGCTTGCCCACCAGAGGGCGTTGCATTTTGCTTATATCCCGTTGATTTTGAAGACCTTGTAGCCGTAGCTGATAGCGATGGTATCATGCCACCAAAATCTACTTTTTTTGAACCCCGTATGAAAAATGGGTTATTAGGATATGATATTAGACAAGAGGCTGTTGCCATCGGGCACTAATTTGTCAGTTGTTTTTAGCACAAGCAATGGTCGCTATGCTGATTCTAACATCCTGTGCATGAGCTAAGATAGCCAATGCGCAAGCTTCCAAGGTTGCACCAGTTGTCAAAACATCATCCACTAATAGCACATTTTTACCGTTAAATACTGAGGGGGTCGCTACTTCATACACATCTTCGGTATTTTGCAAGCGCTGAAGGCGACTTTTACGCGTCTGCGTTTCTGTCATTTTTGTTTTTATTAAAGCCTTGTTTTCTACTTTGCAATGAAGTATGTCATTCAACCCGTTGGCAAATAATTCAGCTTGATTGTACCCTCTTAGGTGCTGTTTACGTGCGTGCATTGGCACAGGTACAATTATATCAATACCTTGATAATGAGGCGATTGTGCCAGTTTTTCACCTAAAATGCGCCCTAAATAAGTTGCCGCCTCTCGCTTATCTTTATACTTAATATGGTGAATAAGCTGCTGGGTGCGGCTTATTTTCGTAAAATAGAATAAGGCTGTACCCGTCACGAGCGGTATGCGCCCTTCAAATTTTGTAGTCACGCCATTTTTAATATCGTTTGTGAAATTTGTTTGAGGCAAATGTAATTGACATTCCAAACAAATATACGCTTCACCATATTGTAAGGGCTGTTCGCAAGCGTGACAAAGCGGCGGATAAAATAAGTTGACGAGGTCGTGCCACCAACGAGAGATATAATTTTTCATTGTAAGTTTACCGGTTGTAGAAATTTTGTAAATAAACAACAAAATTAATAATAAAAATTTATAGATAAAACATTGATAATCAATTATTTTTAACACATATTTTTATTTTGTAATTTATTATCTTAAAATTACTCTCTACCTTTGAGTTTTTCTAAACTATATGATACCGAAAGTATGAAACGCAAAATATTTTACTATTTTCCAATCTTTTTTTTTCTTTCTATTGCTGGTTGCCAACTCAATAGTGATAATCGAGATTACTATTTTCCTTTAGAGCAGTTGAGTAAAGAAGCAAAAGTGTATGAATATGAGTATCGGTTTCGGGATACCTCTTTCAAAAGTTATTGGTATTACCAAACCATACAGCAACAAGATTCGATATATCTGGTGGGTACTTTCTATGATGCTAATTTTAATCAGTTACTCCTCATGCGTGAACAAAAGGTTAAAAACGGGATGCGCTTATCTGATATGTATTTTTATGGAGTCAATACTGAGGGGTACACCGTCAGAAGCCGCGCGGATGTTGAAGGTGGGTCGGTTTTTCCTTTTGCAGCCAAGGACTCAAACAGCGTTTTTGTAAACATTATCACCTACAAAGATGCAAAAGATAGTACCATCAAAACAACATTAACCCGAAATCGGCGTTTCTTAAGACCAACGACATATGGTTTTAAAAACACGCAATACGATGCGTTGCTATTCGATATGAAAGAAGAACAAGCTGTCAGTGACCCAAAACGCGGCGGTATTGCCCATGTTTTTAAAATTGAGGAAATTTATGCTAAAAACATAGGCTTGGTTTATTCAAAACGCTATATGTCAGACAGCGATTTCGTGGAATGTCGGCTCTTAGACATAACCGATATGGCGCATTTGGAAGAACGATTCAAAATAAAACTCAACCAAAATAAATAAGAAACGAGACAGAAATATTTCTGAATTAATAACACAAATGAAAGTATTTAGAATACTAATTTTATTTTTCCTTAGCCAGCATTTACTCTACGCTCAGATTGCTGCACCCCAATTGATATGTGTCAAACGCGACACGCTTATCTGGAACTTACCAAACGTAACGTGTGGTACTATAAATGGCTATTCTATTTTCGCTGCCCGTAACCCGAATGGTCCTTATCAAATGATTACAACGGTTACGAATCCGACACAGACTAAATTTTTCTTCAACAATACTGAGGGGGGGGCTTGGTATTTTTATTTGGAGACTAATGCTCCTTGCGCTGGTCAAAGCCGCCGACAATCTGATACTTTAGACAATCAGCCGCCGTCTATAACATCGGTTTCAACTGTAAATGTGATAGATGCCAAAACAGTAGAAGTGCGGTGGCGGCGCAACCCTAATCCCAAAGTGGCGGGTTATATTGTTTATAAAAAAACAGTAGTCGGTCTGGTTCCCATTGCAGATATACCCAATCGAGATACCATCAGATTTTTAGATAGAAATGCGACACCTCATACCAAAAATGAGGAGTATCAAGTGTTGGCAGTAGATGCCTGTGGCAATACAAGCCTATTTGATGTGAGCCACCGCACAGTACTAATGCGCACAGTACAAGACAAATGCGCTCAAACTATCACGCTACGTTGGAATTTTTATCAAAACTGGTCAAATCCGATTGCAAAACATGAGGTTTGGTTTGGATTAGCAGGGCGAACGCCGTCGCTATTAGTGTCTCTTGGAGCAAAAGACTCTGTCTATGTTTTTAAAAATGCAAAGAACAATATACGTTACAACTTTTTTGTAAGAGCCGTAGAGTCTGTGTCAAATATATCAGCACAGTCTAATGATACAACTTTGGTGGCGAATATAATCGAGCCAGTCAAGGAGTTGATTCTAAAAAGTGTCTCGGTTGTGAATAGTCGTAAAATTGAAATTGCTTGGCGATGGAATAAAAATGCCAAAGTGGATTCCATTTTTGTATTGCGGAGGCGTATTGATTCGGCTTGGATTACTATATATAGAGGAAAACCCGCCTACCCACTTGATGATGATTTTTTCTTTAATGACTCATCTGCAAGGGCAGATTTGTACCAATATGTGTACATGGTGCGAACTGTTGATGAATGTAAAGGATCATTCACGTCTAATGTCATGACAAGTCTTCGAATATTTGCGCAACCGCAAAGTATTGGTAAAAACCGATTGAAATGGGATTCGCTTATTATTGAAGGTGGAACAGTTATGGGATATCAACCTATTAGAATAGAACGAGGTGCTTCTACAAACATCGGTTCGCCTATTGACCCGCAATCACCTAAAGAGTTTTCAGATGTCATAACAGCCAAAGATCCACAGGTATGCTACCGCATAGCAGCTAATTATACCTACAAGTTGACAGATGGAACGGAGGAGGAGGCAACGGCTTATTCTAATGTCATTTGCATCAGTCAGTTTACAAATATATTTATGCCGAATGCTTTTACGCCCAACGGCAGAAATCCTATTTTCAAACCCATTTTTACTTTTTCTGAAAATATTACAGATTATGTATTCTTTATACTAGACAGATGGGGTAGCGTTGTTTTTCAAACTACTGACCCAACAGTAGGCTGGGACGGCACTCGCAACGGAGCGGATTTGCCACAAGGCTCGTACCTTTATATTATTCGCCTGAAACAATTGAGCGGTGGCCTTGTAGAAGAGAAAGGTGCTATGATGTTATTGCGGTAATCTCTTGTACCGATAATTCTGATATAGTGTTTTTGGGCAAATCAGTAAAATTTTATATTTCTGTCTTTAAACTTGTCACATTATAGATAGTCGAAGCTTATATTGCATATAAGGAACGTGAATTGCTGTTGAAAATAAAATCACAGTATTAAAAAATTATATATATATTTGCATCGAAAAACAATCTATTAACCTAAAAATCCCCATTACATGACCTTATCACATGACTTTATGTTAATCGTGTATCTTGCTGTTTGTATCATTTTAATGAATTATTCGCCAAAAAAGGAGGAAAAATCTAAAAAAAATGAACCAATGACGCACTTGAATTAATCACATTGAATGACCCGAATTTTCAACAGAAAATTCGGGTCATTCTTTTTTAGGAACAAAAAAGGCATAAAAAAAGCCTTAGAAAACTCTAAGGCTCAACCCAAATTATGCAAATTTAACCTAAACCAATATCGTATATAAAAGTATATGTCTAACGAACACGATTAGTTTTCATAATCGGGACACAAAGTTAAGTAGTAATTGCACCAAATCAATGATTCATCATTTAATTAACCCTAACTTTAACAATTGTCATATTTATGTCATTTATATGACGATAATTCTGAGCATACAGTTGCGTCCTTGTTTAAACATTTTTTAGAACGGCGCAAATGATACCTGTGGCTACTGCCGCATTTAAAGATTCTGCCCCACCTGCCTTGGGTATTGCAATCGGATAATCACCTATATCTATTATACTTTTTGAAACCCCTTGACCTTCGTTGCCTATAACGATAATACCTTGCTTGGGTAGTTTTTTTTCAAAAATATTATCACCCCATAATACCGTAAAAAATGATGGTAGCGTAGGGAAACGCATTTTCAATTCGTAAAAAGGCACCTCAAATGTTTTTACCCTTAAAAATGCACCCATACTGGCTTGTAGCACTTTTGGATTCCAAGCATCTACGCAGGTATCCGAACAAAATACATAAGGTATTGAAAACCAATCCGCTATACGCATAATAGTTCCCATATTGCCAGGGTCTTGGATACCATCTAAATATAAGGTGTAATTATTTAGAATAATATCGTCAAAATACTGAGGGGGTGCTTGTTGTAGCACGACCACTACTTTGTTTGGTGTTGCAAAATTTGAAATCGTTTTTAAATCTTGTTCGGTAGCGGGTAATATTTTATTGTCATATTTCTTCAAAATAGACATATGTTGCACAATCCATTCTTGTAAAGCAACGATATACACAATCGGAAAATCGATTTGGGCTAATACCTCCAAAGCGATTTTCTCTCCCTCTACTACAAAAACACCTTCCTCTTGACGGTACTTTTTTATTTTCAAGGATTGTAAATACTTTATTTTCTGTTTTGATAGCATATATCTAATCTTTATAAAATAGCCATTTACCTAATTCTTTGAATGTTACTTTTTTGCCATACATCAATATGCCGACACGATATATTTTTCCCGCCAGCCAGACAAAAAAGAAGACAGTTAAAATGAGAACGGCTACTGAAAGCGCAATTTGCCATGCAGGTGGATTGAAAGGTAATCGCGCAGGCATGACAATAGGCGAAAAGAGTGGGAAAATACTTGACCAAACCGCCAAACTACTTTCGGGCGCACGCACCGCCGCAAACATGATGTATATTGCCAAAATGACAGGTATCGTAATCGGTAAAGTTAAACTTTGTGCCTCGCCCACATCGTCACCTACGGCAGACCCAACGGCAGCGAATAAAGAAGAATACAAAATATATCCCAATAAAAAATAGACGATAAATAGAGGTAAAATCAACCACCAATTCTGGTTTTGGAGTTCAAGCATCATTTGTGCAGATTTGTTTATCTCCATTGTGGCTGCGTTTTGTTGCATCATACCCCCGCCCATCGGTGAACTCTGCTGCAATTGCGCCATTTTTGAACTATCTATGCCCAACATCATAGGTATTGCCATTGAGATAACGGCTATTAAAATTGCCCATATTATAAATTGAACGATACCCACTGCACCAACGCCTAAAATTTTGCCCATCATCAGTTGGAAAGGCTTGACACTCGAAATCATGACCTCCACTATGCGGCTCGTTTTCTCTTCCATAACGCTTCTAAAGACCATCATGCCATAGATAAAAACGGCTAAATACATGAAAAAACCCATCGCTATGCCTATAATGGTTGCGACTGTGCTTGCCATACTGCTTGCATTTTCGCTTTTATTAATGGGTTCAGGGTCAATAGCAATATTCGTATTTAAGGCTTTAAGTTTAGCTGTATCTAATTTCAACGAATCTACTTTAAATTGCCTAATGGCATCGCTGATTTTGCGTTCAATATCATTTGACATATCTCCGCCCAGTTTATCATCAGAATAATACCGAACAGTATGCTCTTTGGTGACAAAATCTTTCAATTTAGGAATAACCAAAACACCATCATATGCCCCATCAGATACTTCATTTTTGAGTTTATCCAAAGGCAATTCAGAAATGGTAAATATTAAATTGGCTTGGTTGCGTGGCGGCTCTTTGAGCATACCACTTTCATCTTTGATGACAATTTCTTTTGCATTATCATCTTTATACATGGCTAATTTGACATTCACAAATATCAATAAACCAATGCCGAGTGGCGTTAAAAATGTTCCTAAAATAAAGGCTTTTTTGGTGACGCGGCTTAGAAATTCGCGTTGTATGATGAGCCACAGCTTATTCATGTGTAGGTGTTTTATTGACTTTTGATAAATAGAAACGTAAAAATACAAAAGCCTTGACGTTCTATCGAACAATCAAGGCTTTTTTCTACTTATTAAAGTTTTTTGACGATAGAACCCAATTACTTACGGATATAAGTCGTTGTTTCAGTCGGCATTATACGTGTCCAGCGTACATTTGTCAAGGTGAAGTTGCGATAAGTAGCACGGTCTTCGATGATAGTCAAGTTCAAGATATCGTTGCTTAGTGATG